>DASXFZ010000056.1 GCA_036489315.1 Candidatus Cybelea sp. | reverse complement strand
GCAACTCGAGCGGGAAATCCCCGCCTACGTCCGACAACGTAACAAGAACCCCAAACCGTTCGTGTGGACCGCTACCGCCGACATGATCCTGGATAAAGTGGTAAAGGTTTGCGAACGAACTTCTAACTCACTACACTAGCGGATACTGAGACATACCGAAGCGGTTTGTCGCGATGACCTTCGAGCCTTGAATCCAGAAACCGTTGATGTACTTGAGACCGTGAAGGATGACCCCGCCGGCCGGAACTGCCTTTCGGCCGTGAATCGCGAAGCGGAGTATGTACTCGTACGCCGATACGTCGACGTATTTGCCGTCCCACTGAACCTGGCCCCAGAAGTCGTAACCGCGGCCAACGGAAAATGTCCTAAACCTTGTTTTTCCGCGAGGGAGTTCGCCGAGCTTGAATCCGATCTGAGACCGTTTGTTGGGCTCACGGTTTCCGTCGACGAAGAGATTCCCACTGCTGTCGTAACTGCAGCCGTACGCGGGGAAGTCCACGTGATGTGTCTCAGGTGAACCCGACGCATGTTTGTAAATGAAATAGACGTGCGGACTCGAGTTGCTCCCTCCGCTGACGATCGCCGCGAGGTCTCCGCTGGTCGGGTCGACAGAACAAGCGAGGGGAGAGGCACCGCCGGGAACCTGCAAAGTGGCGATCGGCTGCGATCCGCCGTGCGCGTACTCTACGATCGTCGTCCCGCCGGAGTTTGGGATCCAGACATTCCCGTTTCTGTCCGCGCAAAGATTTGCCGGCGCCTCGAATCCCGTGAGCATACCGACCGGCTTGCCGTTTGGGTAATCGAAAACCGCTACGTCATCGAGCGACGAGACGTCCTGCGACACGTAGAGCAGATCCTGACTCCTCGCCTCTGGCAGCATCCACGACTGGCCGCGCTCGGAGGATCTTGCGGCGGCTTGGGGTTGCGGGATCGCTCCTGGCCATCCAACGCCAGTCTGCGTACCGCCGCAACCGGCGAGTACGCCTGCAGAACCACACAGGCTAACTGCATAGCGGATAAAGCGAAGACTTATCATCTTTTAGCAGCTCCCTTCCCGGACAGAACGCTCGTTTTGCGCGTAGGATAACACGCCGAAACGCTCCGAAAGTAAACAAGGTAGCAAAAATAGGACGGTCTACTCACGCTATCATGAGGTAACCGGCCTAGTGGACCGACAGCGACGACGATGTAGAACTATTGGCTCGCTTGGTGGGCCACAACGGGCTCGACTGAGGGGCCTTTCGACCCACGACGTGGCCGACGTCCCAGGAGATAATAAATCGTACTGTTCGCGACTTGGTGGAGACCATGACTTCATCGGCTAGATCTATTTTCTTTGTCTTAGCTGCATCGGCACTTGTTGCGTGTGGAGATACGGGCGTGAGCCGGCAACGCGATACCGTAACCATGCCTCAAAGTGACGCGAGGTTGCCAGCAACAAATGCCTCGGATGCCGATGGAGTCCGTTCGTGGATGCTGCCCGAAGCGAAACGTGAGGACCTAGTCTATGCTTCTGACGTGGACCTCAAAGAGGTATTCGTGCTTTCGCTCGCTACAGGGAAGGTAGTCGGCGCGCTATCCTTCCGCGATCTTCCCTGGGGTTTGTGCAGTGGTGGTTCAGGCCACGTTTTCGTAGCACATTTCCGCCTTCGCGCTGTTCCTGGCACGATTACCGAGTTTGGCCATGGCAACCCTGATCCAATTAGTTCGCGCACTCTTCCCGCCGGAGAGTCAGGGGCTTGTTCAGTCGACGCTCGAAGCGGAGACATTGCGGTTACTTCAGGGGGCGCCCCTCGAGGTGGCAACACGGTATCAATCTTTGCGGCGCCTCTCCAGAAGAAAACGCTGCCGCGAGTGGTCGATGCGCCAGGCACGCTTGCTGCCGTCCTCTACTGCGCCTATGACAATCGCGGAAACCTTTTCTTTACGCCCGTCGCATATTCCACGGGGCCTATGTTGGACGTCCTTGAGCCTGGTAGCAAAAGCTTGATCACCATAAACTTCAATGGCGATCAATTTGCCGGCGGACCACTCCAATGGCAAGAAGCCTACTTGGCGACCTCCTCACTTCCGGCGATCCAGCAGGTTACGGTGTCTGAGGGAAACGGCGAGATTACTGGTACCGCCCAGCTTAGGCGGGTCAACAATAAGGACTTCGGAGCCAATCAGTTCTGGATTCAAGATGGAGAAATCGTCGCACCATTTGGATGCCCGACAGAGAACTGCCGAGTAAAAGGAGATAAGCTAGGAGTCTGGACATATCCAAAAGGTCGGCTTGTGAAGGTTTTTAGCGGATTTGGTGCCCGCGCTCTTTTCGGTGTAACCCTGAGCAAGGCTCCGAGATAGCCCAGGATGCGCTCTCGCACCCATTGGCACAGCTCGTGATCGCTGCGATCGTGGATATCGCCACTCATGGCATCGGCCTCGATCAGCTTTCCAGTCGGCGATAGGTACGAGAGTCGAGCAGTTCGGCGCTACGAGCGAGGCGATCACGTGCGGATAGCCGGATCCGTCCGGCGCCAGAGCGATCAAGTCGCCGATATTTGGCGAACACGATCTACTACCCAAGCCACGTCTGCGTTGACCGCGTCGCGCTGCTATGGGGCTGGTGAAGCCCGCCGTTAACCGCGATTTATGGTAAACTTTCCATTTGCGGCGCGAAAGGAGAAAGAATCCGTAGTGCGATGGCTTATCGTGTTTGTCGCCCTCGCCGGCTTAGCGTTACCGGCGAACGCCCAAGTTGCGACGCCCCCAACCTTCGATAGTCCCGACGGCCAAAAGCAGTTCGGACCGTACACGTGGGTTTGGCGATCCAAAACTTTTCAACCCGCTTACACTGGGGTTACGGTCGAGGCGCGCTGTCCAGCCGGTGACGTCGTGCTCGGTGGGGGCGTAATTTCCGCACCTTTGTGGCGCGACATCTCCAACAGCCGGCCATCTCCAAACTTTGACGGGTGGCGCGTTCGCTTTTACAAGGAGGCACAGGGCGGAACGTTTACCGTAACCGTCTATGGATCGTGCGCTCCGACTCAGTGAGGCGGCTCTTTGGCGCTGCCGGAGCGCCTCGCAACCGTTCGCCACGGAGACCGGGGGCAAAGGTTAAGGAAGCAGAAAACTTCAGCGAACGCAAAAAACTTCTATAAAATAAAGACGAATCACGTGCGCGCCCGTAGCTCAAACTGGATAGAGCAGGGGACTCCTAAGCCCAAGGTTGCCAGTTCGATTCTGGCCGGGCGCACCACCGTGTACCGTTAGAGGTCTGAGGCTGAGCGTTGGGCGATGCTCTCCCGCGGGTTCGTCGCGTCGGCAAGCAAGGGGATGCCAGTTCCGCTAGTTTTCAAAAAGCCAGATCGGTGGGTGCTCCACCTTCATTAGGCCCCCGTCGTGGGGTGCCCCGACCCCGTCGGACAAACCGTCCGACGGGGTCGGGCTCCGCCTTCGGCTGCGCACGGGGTGTGCGGGTTACGGCCCCTCGACTGCGCTCGCCTCGCTCGCTCCGCTCAGGGTGACGCAGGGCGGGTGGCGCGAGGCGCGATTCGGGGCGTTGCAGGGCTGGGGTGGATGTGCTAGCATTAATGCTCGAACGGACCGCCCGGTCCGTCTTTTTAATGTTGTGGTAGACTACTGATGGCAAAGAAAGAGCAACGCGTGATGGTGGTGATGGCCTGCACCCAGTGCAAGCGCCGGAACTACAACACGCAGAAAAACAAGCAGAAGACCACGGACCGGTTGGAGCTCAGCAAGTATTGCCGCTTCTGCCGCTGTCACAAGCCCCATCGCGAGACTCGATAAGCGTAGAGGGCGGTAGCTCAATTGGTAGAGTCCTGGTCTCCAAAACCAGTTGTTGCAGGTTCGAGTCCTGTCCGCCCTGCCATCCTTCGACAGGCTCAGGATGACAAACCTGAGCTTCAGGATGACAAACCCAGGCTTGGAATTACAGTTTAAGGTGAACCTTTGGTGAACGAACAGCAAAAAAGAACGGCTCAGTCCATGGCGGGTGGCGACTTCATTCGCGGCGTGATCATGGAACTACGCCGCGTGACCTGGCCCACCCGAGACGAGTGGATCTCGGCGACGATCCTTACGATCGTTCTGGTCGTCGTGATCGGGCTGTTCGTCTTCGTCGTCGATCAGTTATTCGGGTGGCTCTTCAGTCTTATCCATCCCGTGGTCGGATCGGGGTAGTGTCGACCGTGTACGACGCAGAGCCCATCACCGAACAACCCACCGCGGACCAGCCGATCGCCGATCAGCTCGAAGAGCAGGTCGTCGACGATCGGGGCATGAGCGATCCCGCCGGCACGAGCGAAGCGACCGAGGGGGCCGACATGGCCCTCGAATCGCCGGCGCTCGAGGTCGAGGAGACCGAACTCGGGGAGACCGAGGGCGGAGAGACCGACGGCGAGGCCGAGGGCGCCGATGCCGTTGCCGCCAAGCCGAAGGACAACCGCAACTGGTTCGTCGTGCACACCTACTCGGGTTACGAGAACAAGGTGAAGGCAAATCTCGAGCGCCGCATCCATTCGATGGGCATGCAGGACAAAATCTTCCGCGTGCTCGTGCCGATGGAGGACGAGGTCGAGTTCAAGGACGGCAAGCGCAAGATCACGCCCAAGAAAGTCTTTCCGGGCTACGTCTTGGTCGAGATGATCATGGACGACCAGTCCTGGTACGTCGTGCGCAACACGCAGGGTGTCACCGGGTTCGTCGGCAGCCCCGGCCCAGGCGAAAAGCCCGTGCCGCTGCAGGATAAAGAAGTCAAGACGATCCTCAAGCAGATGGGCATCGAGGCGCCCAAGCTCAAGATCGACTTCAAGAAGGGCGACCGCGTCAAGGTTACGTCGGGGCCGTTCTTCGACTTCACCGGCGTCGTCGACGAGATCGCGCCGGAGAAGGAGCGCTTGCGCGCGCTCATCTCGATCTTCGGCCGCGAAACCCCAGTCGAACTCGAGTTCTTCCAAGTGGAGAAGGTGTAGCGTACGTTACCCCGGGTGCGCGTAAGCAAAAATAGCGGGGGAGAAGCCACGCTTCGAAAGGATAGATTCAATGGCTAAGAAGGTCGTAGGTAAGATCGGCCTGCAGATTCCCGCCGGCAAAGCGACGCCGGCGCCGCCGATCGGCCCAGCACTCGGGCCCTACTCGCTCAACATCATGGATTTCTGCAAGCAGTACAACGAACGCACGCAGTCGCAGGCCGGGATGATCATTCCGGTCGAGATCACAGTGTTCGAGGACCGGACGTTTTCGTTCATCACGAAGACGCCGCCGGCATCGTTTCTGATCAAGCAGGCACTGAAGATCGAGTCGGGCAGCAAAGAGCCCAACCGGAATAAGGTCGGCAAGCTCACTCAGTCGCAGCTCGAGGATATCGCGAAGGTGAAGATGCCCGACATCAACGCCAACGATATCGATGCGGCCAAGAAGATCGTCGCCGGGACGGCGCGCTCGATGGGCGTTGAGGTGGAGGCCTAAGATGCCGCAACACCACGGAAAGCGATTCAAGGCCCTCGCGCTAACCGTCGATCCCAAGAAGCTTTTTTCGACCGCCGAAGCGATCGCGCTCGTGAAGAAGAACGCGAACGCGAAGTTCAACGAGACGGTCGAAGCGCACGTGCGCTTGGGCGTCGATCCGAAGAAGAGCGATCAGGGCGTTCGCGGTACGGTCCTGCTGCCGCACGGCACCGGGCGAACCGTGCGCGTGATCGCGTTTGCCAAGGGCGATAACGCGAAGGCTGCGCAAGAAGCCGGCGCCGATATCGTCGGCGATCAGGATCTCATCGATCGCGTCAAGGGCGGCTTCACCGAGTTCGACGTCGCCGTCGCGACGCCGGACATGATGGCGTCGGTCGGTAAGGAGCTCGGCCGTATCCTCGCGCAAAAGATGCCCAACCCCAAGGCCGGCACGGTGACGCCGAACATCGCCGCGGCAATCCGCGACATCAAGGCCGGTAAGGTCGAGTTCCGCCTCGACAAGACGGGCATCATCCACACGATCGTCGGCAAGGCGAGCTTCGAAGAGGCGCACTTGCTCGAGAACATCACGACGCTGCTCGACGCGATCGTGCGCGCGCGTCCGGCGGCGGCGAAGGGCACATACCTCCGCAGCGTCACGCTGGCCAGTACGATGGGTCCTGGCGTGAAGGTCGATCCCAACCGGGTCAAAGCCACGGCATAGACGCCCCGCTCCGAGCAGGTTCCCAAAGGGCGGCCGCGATTTTGCGGCCGCCCTTCCTTTAGGCGAGCGCTTGACTTGCCGATAGAAGTGAAGAGGCGCCCGCCCGGATGAAAGGAGAGCTTGCCGTTTTCACACGCACTTTGGCCCTTACCGGCGCCATGCTCATTTCGTTCTCCGCCTGTAATGGCGGCGGCTCGAGCATCCCCGCAGCGCTCTCTTCGTCGGCGGCAGGAGCTTGGAACGACGCGGGTTGTCGCGTCGCGCCCGCAAGCCCGCCGCACGCGCCCGCTTATGCCGCAACGACCTGGCCGAGCGAACGTGCCGACCCC
The DNA here is from genome assembly GCA_036489315.1 of Candidatus Cybelea sp. Lineage (NCBI taxonomy): Bacteria > Bacillati > Vulcanimicrobiota > Vulcanimicrobiia > Vulcanimicrobiales > Vulcanimicrobiaceae > Candidatus Cybelea > Candidatus Cybelea sp. Next base: position 29,875 of record DASXFZ010000056.1, on the reverse strand, counting down.
TGGCGTACAGCAGCTGCCGATACGGGACTCGCGACGATTCGCGGCCCGCTGCACGTTACGAGCGCAAAACTTCCGCCGGTTCCCGTGTGGGGGTACGTGGGGCTCGACGGCGATCTGTACGTGCTGGGCGGGGCGCCGTACTTCCTCGATGTCTTTACGAAGCTAATCCTCGGTGCGCCGACGTCGTCGCTGCGACGGCTCGCAATTGAGAGCCGGCGGTACGCGAACCGGCTGACGCCGTACGTCGCGCGGATCGATCCGTCGACGATGCGCGTTACGAAGCTGCAACTCACGCAGACGAGCAGCTCGAACTATATCGGCGGCATGCTCGTGGATGCAAACGGCTATCTGTATGCCGTCGCGCGCGGCGTGCTGTACAAGATCGACCCAAAGTCGTTCTCCATCGTCAGCTCGAAGCGGCTTCCTCTTCCGCCCAACGACCTCGGCAAGCCAAACGACCGCGTCGCCTTCAACGGCATGCAGGCAACGCTCGACGGCGACCTCATCCTCAAGGGCTTTGCCCCGCTGGGCCACGGCAAGGGAATTCTGCTGCGGATCGATCCGGACAACCTCTCGATCGTCGCGACGGCCGAATCGTCGCAGATCGCCGGGGCGCGGATGGCGTTGACGGTGCAGGGGAACCGCGAGTACGTCTATCTGGCCGGCGCGACGGAATCGATTCGCTATCTCATAGGGGCGCGTGACTTCAAGCTCGACAACGGGTACTCGCAGCAATACCTCTATCCGAGCACGGGTGATACCGAAGGGACGTCGGACATCTTCATGTGGCGCGGCATCGTCTTTACGAACAACACGAGCCCCGAAGCTACGTCGCCGATGAGCCTCTTCGCGCAAGGCGATTTCGCAGGAGCGCAGTTGCATTCCCAGGCGGCTTTCAGCGGAAGCGGAGCGGGGTGGAACTTTTTCATGGCGACGGGAGATCCGTTTAAAACGGGCATCCTCGCCGTGCAGAACCAGGCGAACGGCCACATCGCCGGATTCGTTGCCTGCAACGGCGGCATCACGGCCAAGAAGCTCTGGGAGAACGACACGATCGAGAACTCGGCCGGCCTCGCGATCGATTATGCCGACGGCCAACTCTACGCCGACGATCACCGCTGCGCAACCAGGCACTCGTGCCGGCTGTTTTTCGTGGTACTGGACTTGCGCACCGGAAAGGAGATCGCGCGAACGCGGGTCGCCGGCAACGAGCCGTCGGTCGGACAGATCTTCATCGGCCCACATCGCCGGGTCTTCTATCTGGCCACCGACACCGATCGGCCAAACGGCTTCATCTCACGCGTGACCGCCCCGTAAGAGGCGGTTCATCCTCAATAAGGAGCACCATGCGCAACCGGTTGACAGAACGAATCACCGCGCTCGTCGTCGCGGGCGCTTTCTTGGGCGGATGCTCGTCGTCGTCGATGGGCAACCTCGTGAACGGCGGGCCGCTGCCGGCCGGCCGGCTAGGGCAGGCGGCGCCTTCGGCATTCGCGGGGACGGACCGCCTACGATACGGCGGTCAACTACGTCGTGACGTTTTATCCGCTGTGGTTTACCTACGAGCAGTGGAAGATTTCGTCGGTCAATCAGCTGATTGGTCCGCGGGTGATGGATCCAATCTATCACGCGGTCGTCGCACCCAACGACGATACGCTCTACGCCAACAGCGTCGTCGATCTGACGAAGGAGCCGTTGATTCTCACGATTCCGGCGACGAAAGATATCTACTCGGTGCTCTCGACCGACGCGTTCGGCGACGTCAACGAGACCGGCATCAAGGATTCGGGCACCTACGGATTGACCGGGCCGAACTGGAAGGGCAAGCTTCCCGCAGGCCTCACGCAGGTCTCGCTGACGACGAACTTCTCGGGGCTGATCATCCGCGCCGACAAATATTCACCCGAAGGAGAGAACGAGAAGGCCGAGGCGGAGCGATTCCGCCGCAACCTGCACGCGGCGCCGCTCGCGCTCTATTTGAAGAACCACGCCGCACGTCCGGCGCGTATCGTCTCGGTGCTTGATTTCAGCGCGCCGTTCAAACAGGCGGCCGACGAACTGGCGACCGACGAATCGATCGCGTTTCTCGGCGAGCTGCAGAAAGCGGTTGCGTCGGGGGATCCGCCGGCGCTGACACCCTCAGAACAGCGGCTCTCCGATCACTTCAACGCGCTCTTCAATGTGAAGAGGCGCAACGATTCGGCATTCATCGATGGAACGCGCAAGGCGCACGAGCTGATCCTCAACCGGTATCTGGATCATCTCGATAAGAATAACTGGATCAGCTTTGCGACGATCGGGACGACTTGGGGGCGCCTGGTGCGTTCGTCGATCAGCGAGTTCATTCAGTACGGCAACAGCCATGCGACCGCAGCATACTATCAGACGTTTAAGGATGGCACCGGCAAGGCGCTCGACGGACGCTCGCACCAGTACGTGCTGACGTTTTCCAAGGACGAGATTCCGCAGACCCAGCGCTTCTGGTCGGTCACGGGATACCTTCCCGACTCGATCACGCTGATCAAGAATTCGGCCAACAAGTACCTCATCGGCAGCTACACGCCGGGCTTACAGAAGAGCAAGGACGGCTCGATCTCGCTCTACATGGCGCAGCGCAGACCCAAAGACGTACCGGCGGCGAACTGGCTGCCGGTTCCCAAGGGGCAGTTCAACCTGATGCTGCGGGTCTACGGCCCCGAGGGGCGCGTGGCACACGATACGTACATTCCGCCCGCGGTGGTGACGCGGTAGCCGGTTTCTGCCGGCCGCTTTAGCGGTGAAAGAGGATGGTCAGGATCGTTGTGATCCAGGTTCCGACCACAATGCCGATCAGCCAGTTGAAGCGGGTGTCGATTTGGGCAAAGCGGACATCGACCTGGGCGAAGCGGGCATCGACCTGCGCAAAGCGGCCGTCTATTGAATCAAGGCGGCGATCGATGCTATTGAGCCGTTCACCGATCTGCTGAACGACACCCTCAATGTGTGCCATGCGGGCGTCAAGCGGCTGAGCGTGCATTGCAAGATACCTCCCGTCCTATACAACGGCGCTCAATCACGCACCTTGGGTCGCTCGTCGACAGCCTTTCGCCCCTTCGACATCCTTCGACGGGCTCAGGATGACGCTGTTGGTGGGGAGAGTTGGCGGAGTTTTTCTTCGAGTTCGGCGATGCGGGTGCGGGCCCGATCGGCATCGATGTGGTCGTAGGCGGCGCCGGCGTTATGGGCGATCGTTTCAAGCAGCGCGCGCTCGTCGCTGGTCAGCGGTTGTTCGTTGTTGCGCGGACCGTAGAACACAAAGCCGAAGACCGAACCGCGGACGAGCAGCGGGACCACGAGCGAGGGTGCTTTCGACCCAACCGGGAGGATCGTTTCGGCGCGCGGGCGGCCGTCGAGCATCATCGGTTCGGGATCGGCGCGCAGCTCGACGATTAACGGATCCTCGGCGTCGATCGTCTCGGATTCCTTATTGTTCCAGCCGTTGTCGGCGCTGCGAATGAAAGCGCCGTTCGCGCCGCGCGCGAGAAAGAGCGCGGCCGATGTGAGCCCGAGCACGCGGACCGGCTCGTGGACGAGAAACTCGACCAGCGTCTTTTCCGAGTTCGTGTTGGCCAGGGCTCGGGAGGCGTGGCGCAGGGAGCGCTCGTTGCGGCGCTGCTCGCGGAAGAAGACCTTGTTGAGCAGCGACTCGACGTGTTCGTGCACCGCGTTGAGCGAGAAGCCGATGAAGAGCGCGGCAAAGAGGCTCACGTAGATTGCCGGCCGCGTGCTTTCGAAGATTTGCTCCGCCCACCATTCGATCACTCCGAAGAAGAGCAGAAGCACGGCGGTGATGCCGACGTAGACGGCAGCGCGACCGATGACGAAGCGAATGTCGACGACGCGTTGCGAGACGAACGCGTAGAAGACGAAGACGACGCCGATCAAGCCCACCCAGGGCCCGAGCGCGGTCGTCCAATCTTGGACGTCGAGCAGCAGGATCGACGAGTTGCCGACCAGCGTGCTGAGGATGTTCGCGACCGCCCACAGCAGATCGGTGATCGGTGCGATCGCGATGCCGGCGACGATCCAGGTGATGCGGCGCGCACGTTCGGCGTTGTTTGCGCCCGAGGAGATGTAGGCCAGGCCAATTATTACGACGAGGATCAGCGCCGCGTCGGCGAGGCTCATCATCAGATTCGTTGGGCCCGGAAGCCGATATTGCTGGAAGACCATCCAGACGATCGGATCGGTCCAGACGAGAAAGTCGACGATCGCGAAGAAGATCGCCGTCCCGGCGAGCCAGCGCCACGCGCGCGTCTGAACGCCGTAGAGGCGAGCCGCAAAGACCATGATCATCAGTTGCGCGAGCGGAAAGACGACTTGGATCAGCAGGTCGGCTCGCAAATTGATCGGCCAGATGGCGAGGTCGAGCGCCGCCTTATTGACCTTGAGCAGCATCAAGATCGTGTAAATATAGAAGGCCAGTGTAATCGAGCGCGGGCGCATCAAAAAGAGCGCGCTTGCGAGGCCGAGTGAGAGGAAGAAACAGAGCGGGATGCCGACGTCGCGTACGAACTTCGCGCGCGGTGAAGAATCGGTCGACGAGGCGGTGATGACTTGTGGAAAGCGCCGCCCAGCGCGCGTAACCTTCAGCGTCATCGTCGTACCGGACTTCGCGCCGCGGATCAGTTCGAAACGCTGTTGGGGGCTGAGCGCCTGCAGGTCGATCCGGTCGCCGTCTTTGAGAACTTCGTGCGCGTCGGGCCGCGGCGGTGCCTGCACTTCGTTGGTGTTGTCGAGCAGAATGACCGGAAACGTGCCGAGCTGCGTCGCGTTGTCTTCGACCGCGACGAAGACAAGGATCATGAAGACCGTGCCGACCGCCACGACCGCGAGCGAGAGACGCTCGCAGACGAACGCGACGGCGGATTTGAAGAATCCGCTACGAGAAGGCGACGCGGCCCGTTCGGAGATCATAGAGTCCACCGGTTACGCGGAGTTCGCCGGCCGCGACGGCCGCGGCGATGATCGCGGATTCGCCGACGAGCGCGCCCGCGTTGCGCTCGACGTTGTGCACCACCGCGTTGGCGATCCAGTCGCCGGAGAGCCGGCGCGTCGCTTCGACCGAGGGCGCGACCGCCTCGACGATCTTGTAGATATGGCCGGGCGGCTTCGCGCCGGTTTTAGCGTAGCTGATCGCGCCGGTCAGCGCGCCGCAGTGCGTGTGGCCGAGCACGACGACGACCTTCGATTTCAGATACTGCACCGCGAACTCGATCGAGGCGAGGTTGTCGGCGTTGAGAAAATTGCCGGCGACGCGAACGACGAAGATGTGGCCGGGCTGCTGATCGAAGATCATCTCGATCGGCACGCGTGAATCGGAGCAGCCGAGTACGACTGCGAATGGGCTCTGCCCCTCTTCGAGGGCGAGTTCCTTCGGGGTGAGCGGCGCGGAGTTCGGGGTGCCGGCGACGAAGCGCGCGTTGCCCGCCTCAAGCAAAGCGAGCGCCTCGGCGGGATCGTCCGTTGCCATCGTCGGGCGCGGCATGCGGGCGGGTTCTCGGTAAAATGCTTGCATTCCCCGCGGGTGCTGTGGTAGTCTAACCGACGGCTCCAAAGACCGTAGCCGGCCGCAAGGCCTTAATCCTGGCTACCGAGGACGCAAAGACCTGAAGTGTTCCGTGCCGCTGCGGCGGCGCGAAACTTCAAACGATGCGCCCTCGACGGGGCGCTTTTCTTTTTGGTTTCGAGCGTCACTGCGAGGAAGTAGAATTTTCGATGCCTACCGCACGTAAGGAGGCCGCGATCGGAGAACTCTCCGAGAAGCTGGCCGCCGCGAAGAACCTGTTCTTCACCGATTACGCCGGTCTCACGGTCGAAGAGATCACCAAGCTCCGCGGCGAGTTGCGTAAAGACGGCAACAGCTACGCCGTCGTCAAAAATACGCTCTTCCGGATCGCTGCGGGCGATCTCGCCTCGCAGTTGGAGGACGTTCTCTCCGGACCGACGGGCGTCGTCTTCGCCGGTCAAGATCCGGTCTCGCCGGCCAAGGCGCTCAAGACTTTTAGCGACCAGGTCAAGAAGGTCGCGGTCAAGGCGGCCTACATCGACGGCAAGGTCGTCGATGCGAAACAGGTCGCAGTACTCGCCAGCCTTCCGCCCAAAATCGACCTCCTCGCCAAGCTCGTCGCGACGCTCGCCAATCCGCTGCGCGGACTGGTGACCGTACTTTCGGGCAACCAGAGCGGACTCGTCCGCGTGCTCAATGCCATCCGCGAGCAAAAAGAAGCCGCAGCACCCACCGCTTAGATAAGGAAGAATCACAAGATCATGGCACTTGCCGAACTCATCGAACAGATCGATAAGCTCACCGTCCTCGAGCTGGCGGATCTCGTCAAGCAACTCGAGGAGAAATATGGCGTCTCTGCGGCCGCGCCGGTCGCGATGATGGCCGCGGCTCCCGGCGGCGCCGCGGCGCCGGAAGCCGAGAAGACGGAGTTCGACGTCGTCCTCTCCGAGATCGGTCCCGAGAAGATCAAGGTCATCAAGGCGGTCCGCGAGCTCACGAGCCTCGGTTTGACCGAAGCCAAGGCGTTCGTCGAGAGCGCGCCCAAGGCCGTAAAGGAAGGCGTTGCTAAAGACGAGGCCGAGGCCGTCAAGAAGAAGCTCGAAGAAGCCGGCGCGAAGGTCGAAATCAAATAGGCTCTTCTTCGGCGCAAGTCGCGCCTTGGGTTCAGCTGCTACCGCTCGGCATCGTCGTCGTGGTATTGGCGATCCGCATGCTGCGTCCGCAGCGCATCAGCGTAACGCGCATGTGGGTCTCGCCGATCGTCTTGTGCGCGTTGACGGCGTGGGTGATCTATGCGAACAACTTGCTCAACCCCGCGCCGCTGTTTGAGATTGCGCTGGGGCTAGTGGTCGGAGCGCTCGTCGGGTTGCCGTTCGGGATATTGCGTGGGATGCACACGGACGTGCGTCCCACCGATCGGCCAGGCGTCATGTACCTGGGCTCGTCGTGGGTGACGCTGATCATTTTCGCCGCCGCCTTCGGACTGCGCTATGCGATCCGTCTGATGCTGCCGCAGCACGGCAGCCTCACGGGAACCGTTGGCGACGGACTGCTCGCGTTTGCGATCGTCTTCATCGGCGCAAGCTACGTCGTGATCTTCCGCAAGTACGAGGAGCTGTCGCACCAAGGTCCGAGAGTGGACGCCCCGGTTCCATAAGATTCGGGTGCGAATCAGGCGGAGACGAAATTAGTAAAGGGGGGCGGCGTCAGCCGCTCCCCCTTTACTTTGGTTTAGCCACGAGCCGCTCAGCACCAGCGGCCCTCTTTCCAGTAGTAACCGTGATGGTCGTGATGCCACGCACCGGCACACCAGTGCCCGGAGTGGTGGGCCCAATATCCGTGCCGCCACACGTAGCGGCCACCCGCATAGTTGTAATATCCGCCGACCCACACGTAGCCGACACCCGGACTTGCCGGGACCCTCTCGTAGACCGGCGCGGGGGGACCGACCTGTACGTACGCGTATTGTGCGGACCCCGGCAACGCGGTGAGCGCAAATCCCAGACCCATTAGCGTTGCCATCCACAGATTTCTCAGCATTCAGATCCTTTCTTAGCGTTTATCGGCGTGGCCATTTTCTATTGAGGTTGATCGTACCCAAGATAGTACCCAGAACGCTTGTGATTGGACCTCAGGAATTTCTTATGGTCCGAGTGCAACGCGCGAAACGCCGCCGGGCAACCGTTCGAGCGGACGCTCTCGACCGTTTCGTGAAAGAGGGTCCTGGATGCCTCAGATATTGCCGTCGCTGCTTCTCGTCGCGTTGTTCGCTGCGTGCGTCATCGGCACTGTTCGAGCGGCGGCAATTGCGCGGTGGCATAATGCGATGATCGAACGCTGGCTCGCGAGCGCGCCGGGTTACGTTCCGGAGTTCATTTTAGAAAAGACCCGGAAGAGCGCGGCGCGCTTAACGATCAGGTATCGATTCGTATTCGCATTAACAGCGGTCGTTTCGGCCTTGGCGCTTTGGGCGATTTGGTTTGGACCGCACGCAAGGTAGCGCGCTGCGACGTCCTTCGACGTCCTTCGACGTCCTTCGACAGGCTCAGGATGACACCGCAAAACCTCGCTCACGATGACACGGCGTGTGGTGGCGATCGCGGGGCGCTAGCGGAGGAAGCCGACCAACAACAGAGCGACGATGTTGAGGACCTTGATCATTGGGTTGATCGCCGGGCCGGCGGTATCTTTGTAGGGATCGCCGACGGTGTCGCCGGTGACCGCCGCTTGGTGTGCGATCGAGCCTTTGCCGCCGTAGTGCCCGTCCTCGATGAACTTCTTGGCGTTGTCCCACGCGCCGCCGCCCGACGTCATTGAGATTGCAACGAAAAAGCCCGTGATAATCGAGCCGACAAGGATGCCGCCCATCATCTGCGCGCCCGTATCGCCCGGCAAAATGTTGAAGTAAGAGAGCAGCACGACGATCACGGGAACGCCGACGGGAATCAGTGCGGGTACGATCATCTCGCGCAACGCGGAGCGTGTGACGATATCGACGGTCGTGCCATAGTCTGGCCGAGCGGTGCCGTCCATGATGCCGGGAATCTCGCGGAATTGGCGGCGGACCTCTTCCACAACCTTGCCGCCGGCACGGCCGACCGCTTCCATCGAGAGCGAGGCGAAGAGATAGGGCAGCAGGCCGCCGATGAAGAGGCCGGCCAGCACAAACGGATTACCGACGGCAAAAAGGTTGCGCACGTTTTCGATGCACTGCTGCGTCTCGGCGATGCCGCACTTATGATTGGTCAGCTGCTGGAGGAACGAAGCGAAGAGCACGAGCGCGGCGAGCGCGGCCGAACCGATCGCGTAGCCTTTGGTGACGGCTTTGGTCGTGTTGCCGACCGCATCTAGCGGATCGGTGACGTTGCGCACGGCTTCGGGCATGTCGGCCATCTCGGCGATGCCGCCGGCGTTATCGGTGATCGGACCGAAGGAGTCGATCGCGACGACGATCCCGGCCATCGAGAGCATCGCCATAACCGCGATGCCGACGCCGTAGACACCCGCGAGCGCGTAGCTGATAAGAATGCCGAGCACAATGACGATCGCGGGGAGCGCCGTCGCCTGCATTGAGACCGCGAGCCCGGCGATGATGTTGGTAGCGTGCCCGGTCTCCGAGGCTTTGGCGATGCGCTGCACGGGCGAGAACTGCGAGCCGGTGTAGTACTCGGTGATGAACGTGATGAGGCCGGTGATCACGACGCCGATGACGGCGCAGATGAAGACGCCCATCTCGCTGATGATCGTCTGGCCGCCGAAGACGCGACCCGAGACGAAGTAGAAGCCGATCAGTGAAAGCAATCCGGCGACGGTCATGCCGCGATAGAGTGCGGCCATGATCTTCGCGCGGCGCACCTGGCCGACGCCGACGAAGATGACGCCGATGATCGAAGCGACGATCGAGATCGCACCCAACAGCAGCGGGAAGGTCGTCGCGCCGGGAAGCTTATCGCCGAACAGCAGGTTGCCGAGCAGCATTGCAGCGACCGTCGTGACGCAGTACGTCTCGAAGAGGTCGGCGGCCATGCCGGCGCAATCGCCCACGTTATCGCCGACGTTATCGGCGATCACGGCGGGGTTGCGCGGGTCGTCTTCGGGAATTCCCGCTTCGACCTTACCGACGAGATCGGCGCCGACGTCGGCGGCCTTTGTGTAGATGCCGCCTCCGAGACGAGCGAAGACCGAGATCAGCGAACAGCCGAACGCGAGGCCGACCATCGCGTTGAGCGAGGTCGCGGCGTCGCCATTGTTGACGGCAAGCAAAATTGCATAGTAACCGGAGACCGCGAGCAATCCGAGCCCAACGACGAGCATCCCCGTTACCGACCCGCCGCGGAACGCGACGTTGAGCGCCGGCGTTAAGCCGCCGCGCGCCGCCTCGGCCGTGCGCACGTTCGCGCGCACCGAAACGATCATGCCGATGAAACCGGCGGCGCCCGACAGGATCGCGCCGATCAAGAAGCCGATCGCAGCTTCCCGGCCGAGCGTGGGAGCGAAGAGGATGACGATGGCCAGCACGACCGCCACGATGCCGATCGTGCGATACTGCCGCTGGAGGAAGGCCATAGCGCCCTCCTGGATGGCGGCGGCGATCTCCCGCATGCGCTCGTTTCCGGCGGGTTGCTTGAGTACCCAGAACGTCAGGGCGACGCCGTAGAGTACCGCGAGGGCACCCCCGATAAGTCCGGCATCGATGGCTGTCTGTGCGGTCATCCTTCTCTTTCAGGTGGAGGCAAAAATTTCGGCCCTGCGGGGCCGACCGGCTTGGCTACGCCGAACGGGCGCGCAAGTCCTATACCCGCCAGTCCGCCCAGCAACGAAGAAAGCCCGCGTGGACGCGGGCTTTCTTCTCCTTTGAGACGGCCGGCCCGGCGTTACAACGAGACGCGCGTGTGAACCGCCAGGTGGTGCCCCCGGTTGTCGCGGACGAGAAACGAGCCTCGCCCGACGAGCAGCCCCGAGACTGTGAAGGTCGTCTTTTCGGTGCCTTTGTCCGGGCTTACCGAGACCAGGCCCTTCTCGCGGTTATACAGCTTGAAGACCCCCTTGGCGTAGCCCCGTTCTTTGAACTTGCACGAAACGGAGCCCAGCAGCACGATGTGGACACGCTTACCGCAGCTCGACTCTATTTGGATCCCGCGATTCTTGTCCGGATTCACAATAGAACCGGCGGCGCTGCTGACATCGGCCGGAAGGTACCCGGTACCGCCGGCAGGTGCGCTGCCATGGCAACCCGTGAGACTCAGCGAAAAGGTAATTACTGAGAGTGCCATTACCGACCATATGACTTGCTGATTTGAGCGCATAGTATGAGTTACTCCTTAGGTCAATCCCAAACGTCTTGGGGAGTAATCCGTTCCCTGCTTGCAGGTCTACCAAACGTACGCTTGTCCTAAGGGCTAAGGCAAATTAACAACACCGAGCTAGTCATTATAGGCTGCGGACCGGCCGGAGCGACCGCAGCGCGCGAGGCGGCCCAAACGGGGCTCCAAACCGTCGTTCTCGAGCGGGACGCGGTGGTGGGAGCCAAGCGCGTCTGCGCCGCCGGGCTGCGCCCAGGCTTTTGCGAGGAGTTCGAGCTGCCGCGCTCGCTCGTACATTGCGATACGCCGCGGCTGGGACTCTTCGACGCGCGCGGCGTCGAGCACGAAGTGGTCTTCGGCCCCGGTCACACCACGACGCGCGAGGAGCTGGACGGCACGATGGCGCGGCTCGCGGTGCAAGCCGGCGCGGAGATTCGCACGCAGGCACTCTTTCGGGCGGTCGATTTTTCCGGCGGGCGCGCCGTCGTGGAGTACGCGGACCTCGCGAGCGGCGAGCGCCGCACGATCCGTGCGCGGCATGTCTTCTTTGCCAACGGCGCCACGTCGCGGCTGGAATCCCCGGCGTTCGGGCGTTTAGCGATGCGCGGCTGGAACGAAGGTTTGATGACGACGCTGCAGCAGCGGGTCTACCTGACGCGCCCCGCGCTGCCGATCGCATACCAAACGCTCGAGATGCACTACTACGCCGGGCGCGACGGGCGGCAGATCATCGGCTGGATGTTTCCCAAACGCGATCACCTCGCAATCGGGTTGGGCGTCCTCGGCAAACTCGAGGGCGCCGCTTTGCGCGCAGAGCTCGACGCACTCGTGCAGCGGATCTGCCGGCGGCTCTGCGCCGATGTAGGTGAGCGCAAGCAGGAGGGAAGCCTGCTCTACGGCGGCATACCGCGGCCCAACTTCGGAGACGGTGGTCTGCTCGTCGGCGGAACGGCCGCCGGATTGGTCGATGCGACCAACGGCGAGGGGATCTTTGAAGCGGCCATGAGCGGGCGGATCGCCGCGGAGTGCGTTACGCGCGAGCGCGCCGGCGACGGGCGTGCGGGCGCGCGGTTTGCCGCGCTGCTGCGCGAGCGGTTCTCACGGCGACTCAAACACCGGGTCGCATTGATGCGCTATCTCGAGCGCCGCCCGCGGCGTTTCGGGCTGCTTTTCGAGCAGCTCGCTAGGACTCCGCGACTGGCTGCGGTATTGCAGATGGAAGATCACAAGCGAACAATGACCGATCGTCTGTACCTCTACGTGCAAGCATTACAATTCGGCATGCGGACGCTCAACTGCCGTGAGTGAAGAGCCGCGCGCGAGGCCGGTGCGACTCTACGACATCGGGGGCAGTCAACTCACGCGCGAAGCCGTCATTCACAAGTACCTCCACCTCGTCAAGTACGTCGCCGGCCGCATCTCCGTCCATCTTCCGTCGAGCGTCGACATCAACGACCTGATCAACGACGGCGTCTTCGGCCTGCTCGACGCGATCGAGAAGTACGACGGCTCGCGTTCGGTTAAGTTCGAGACGTACGCGGTCACGCGAATCAATGGGTCGATCATCGACGCGCTACGCAGCCTCGATTGGGTTCCGCGCACGATCCGCCTGCGCGCGCGCGAATTGGAGCGCGCGGCGGAGGAGCTCGAGGCGCTGCTCGGACGCGCGCCGAGCAGCGAGGAGCTGGCGGAACGCTTGGAGATCACTGCCGCCGAATTGGCCGCACTCGTCGCCCGCGTGCGCGCAACGGCGCTGCTCTCGCTAGAGGAGGTGCTGCCGCACCGCAGCGGCGACGGCGTACCGCTGGCCGAGACGCTCGCGGACGACGACAGCGACGTCGCGTTCGATCTCGAGCGCGACGAGCAGCGGTCAGAACTCGTCGCCGCGGTCGAGTCCCTTCCGCCGCAAGAACGGACCGTCATTACGCGCTACTACTTCAAGGGGCAGCGGCTGCGTGAGATCAAAGCGGAGCTCGGCGTCTCGGAATCACGCATCTCACAGATTCACTCGGCGGCAGTTGCGCGTCTGCGGCGAATACTGAGATAGGCAGGGCGAATGCATCGTTATCCGGTCAGCGCTTCGTGCCGATTCTCGGGGCGCACGAGATAGCCCAGCGCGCTGAGCGCAAAGACGAGAACGAGCACGCCGATCACTACCGTTGCCATCGCCTGAGCGTAGCCGGAGTGTTTGGCGATCGAGGCCTCGAACTGCGCGACTCCCGCAGCGATAAGATTTCCAAGCTGGTAGGTGAAGCCGGGAAAGGTGCCGCGCACTTCGGCCGGCGAGAGCTCGTTGAGATGCGCGGGGATGACGCCCCAGGCGCCTTGCACGGCGAGCTGCATCGCGAAAGCGCCGACGGCGAGCAGGGTTATCGTGGGACTGAAAACCCAGAGCGGGATCGCGCAGACGGCGAGCACCGCGCAGACCATCGCGATGGCGCGGCGCCCGAAGCGTTGCGAGAGCGTGCCGAAGAAGATGCCGCCTCCGATCGCGCCGACGGCCGCGATCACCGAGAGCAGCGTCACCTGCCCGTGCGAGAACCCGCGGCCCTTTTCAAGGAACGTTGCGTAGAGATCTTGCGTGCCGTGCGACATCGCGTTCATCGCCGCGAGAAACGCGACGGCGTAGATAAAGAGCGGCCAGTGTGCGCGCAACGATCGCAGCAAGAGCCCGGCGGACGGCGCGATCCGCTGCGCGCGTCCGGCGAGCCACACGGGTGATTCCGGGACGCTCGAGCGGATGAAGAAGATCAGCCCGGCGGGAAGCACGCCGATCACGAAGAGTCCGCGCCAATCCCAGTGCGTGAAGTTGAAGACGAGAAAATACGCGAGCGCGGCAAGCAGGTAACCGACCATGTAGCCTTCTTGCAGAAAGCCGCTAAAGAAACCGCGGCGTTGGGGCGGCAGCGATTCCATCGCCATCGCGGCACCGAGGCCCCATTCGCCGCCCATCGCGATGCCGTAGAGCGCGCGCAGCACGAGAAATATCGTGAAGTTCGGCGAGAACGCGGTGAGCGGCTCGATGATCGAGTAGAAGGCGATGTCGACCATCAGCGGCGTGCGGCGCCCGTAGCGGTCGGCGAGCCAACCGAAGAGCAATGCGCCGATCGGGCGACACGCGAGCGTCAGCGTCAGGGCGAACGCCACCTCGGCGATTTCCTTGTTGAAGCTCGTCGCGACGCGCGTGATCACGAAAGTCAGTAAGAAAAAATCGAACGCATCGAGCGTCCAGCCAAGGAAGGACGCGATGAAGGTCTTGCGCCCAGCGGCGGTCATCTCCATCGGGCGTCGCGTTCGACGCGGCTACGGCCCAACCCCAGAGGGCGGGAGACGCTATGGGCTTGCGCTGGTGGGGCTGGCGGAGGTCGCGGGCGAGGGCGACGGTGACGGTGACGGCGTTGGTGTGCTTCCCGGCGGCAGTTGGGCGCCATACATCGCGAGCAGCCAGATCTGGCTGTGGCGCACGGTCACCTTGGGAACGCTGAAGGTGAACTGCACCGTGTTGCTTGACGGCGTAGTGAACTTCCCGTAGTTGCCGATCAGCTGATCGGTGCGCTTACCGCGCAGGTACGTTTCATTATAAAGCTGCACGCCGAAGACGCGTCCGCTGTACTGCAGCGCCGGCAGCGTATACTGCACTTGCGAGCCGCCGTTGAGCACGAAGTCCGAGTTGCTCTGCAAGCGGATCGCCATGAGCGGCGTCACGCGCATGAAGGCGGGATTCGGATTTGTCATCGCGGGCACGTCCTTGGGCAGCGGCTCGACTTGCACCGTCATCAAGCCGCCGGGCGGCGGCGACGGCGTCGGCGTGTCATCGCTATCACTGCTGTCGTCGCTATCGTCGGAGGACGCACTCGGCTGCGGGGTAGGCGTCGGCGATGCGGTGGGCTTAGCGGTCGGAGCTCCCGATCCGCTGGGTCCCGGGCTCGGCGGGGGGATGTTGAAGGCCAGATTGCACGTGTACTGCTGATTGAGCAGCTGCACGTTGGGGCACCTCATACCGGCAGGGCCCTGCGAGATCGGGTATTGCGCCTCGTTGGGCGCAAGCGTTGCACCGGGATTTGTCAGCTCGGCTTGCCCGTTCATACCAACTGTCGGCCCGGCCATTCCGCCGGTGCCGGAGTTGGAGTTCAGGTTGCTGTTGGAGATCCCGTTCGCGCCGATGCTGCCGGGCTGCGAGACCGGCGGCGTCATGTCGCCCATGCCGCTGTCGAGCCCGCTGCCTTGGCAGGAGGCGAGAACCAGGGCGAGCGCGCCAAAGGCGGCGCGAGCATCTAATCTCATCGTCTTTATCGTTTCGTTTCGACTACGGCCCGCAACTCCTCAACGAAGTCACCAACCGAAACGTTGCGTTTCTGCTCGGTGCCCCGTTGATTTACGTTGACGGTTCCGTCTTCAACCTCTCGCTTGCCGGCCACCAAAATGTAGGGTACCTTTTGGGTCTTCCAATGCCGGATCTTGTATCCGAGCTTTTCGTTTGATTCGTCTACCTCGGCGCGAAAGCCCGCTTTTGACAGCTGCTCGGCCACGCCCCGAGCGTAGCCTAGTTCGTTCTCGGATATCGGCGCAACGGCGACCTGGACGGGCGCCAGCCAAGCCGGGAAGGCTCCGCCGTAGTGCTCGACGAGAATCCCGAAGAAGCGTTCGAGCGACCCGGCAAGCGCGCGGTGAATCATGACGGGGCGGTGATCTTGACCATCGGCGCCACGATATTTCAGCTCGAAGCGTTCCGGCAGCACGAAATCGACCTGAACGGTGCCGAGCTGCCACGGACGGCCGAGCGCGTCGCTCACGTTGATATCGAGCTTCGGTCCGTAAAAGGCGCCGCCGGCTTCGTCGACGCTGTAGGGGAGCTCGTGATTTTCGAGCGCGTTGCGAATCGCTTGCTCGGCGACGGCGTCGGTTTCGGCGCGATCCTCGAACGCGCGCCGCGAGAGCACGTACTCGAAGTCGGTAAAGCCGAAGGCGTTCATCAAGCGAAGCGCTTCGTCGAGCGTTTGTTCGAACTCATGCTGCAGTTGATCGGGCGTGCAAAAAAGATGGGCGTCGTCCTGCGTGAAGCCGCGCACGCGGGTGAGCCCGTGCAGGACGCCGGAGCGTTCGAAACGATAGACGGTCCCAAATTCAGAAAGACGCAGCGGCAGATCGCGATAGCTGCGCAACGTGTTCCGATATATGAGGATGTGGCCTGGGCAGTTCATCGGCTTGAGCCGAAAACGCTGGCCCTCCACCTCGATGGGACCGAACATGTTCTCGTCAAAGTTAGCGAGGTGTCCTGAGATTTCGTATAGACGCTCGTGCGCGATGTGGGGCGTCACGACCGGCTGATAGCCCCGCTCGCGCAGCCCCTCGCGGATGAAGTTCTCGACGATCCCGCGGACGATGGTCCCCTTAGGGTGCCAAAAGACGAGCCCGCCGCCGGCCGCCTCTTCAAATGAGAAGAGGTCGAGCTCGGCGCCGAGGCGCCGGTGGTCGCGCCGCCGAGCCTCCTCGAGGCGCGCCAGGTACGCGTCGAGCTCCGTTTTGTCGAACCAAGCGGTCCCGTAGATGCGCTGGAGCATCGGCTTGTGCTCGTCGCCCCGCCAGTAGGCTCCGGCCACGCTGGTCAGCTTGAATGCGCCGATTGCCCCGGTGGAATCGGCGTGGCCGCCGCGGCAGAGATCGGTAAACTCACCGATCGTGTAAAGGGTGATCGGCTCGTCTTTGGGGATTTCGCCGGCGATCTCAACCTTATAGGGGTTGCCATTAAAGGCGTCGATCGCTTGGTTACGCGAGACCTCGCGGCCGGTCATCGGGTAATCCGCGGCCACGATCTCGTTCATCCGCTTCTCGAGGCGTTCGAGGTCCTCGGGCGTAAACGGCTCGGCCCGGTCGAAATCGTAGTAGAAGCCGTTCTCGATCGCCGGCCCAATGGTCGGTTTGGCCTCCGGGAACAGATCCTGGACGGCATAGGCGAGAACGTGAGCCGCGGTATGCCGCAGCTCCGGCAGAGTGGCCATATCGGCGCCGTGCCTTCGGTACGTCCCCGCGCCGGTCTTGCTTTCGCCCTTCGTGGTGGGGGCAGGCTCAGGGTGACACGTAGCTAAGCTGCCTAAGACACAAGGGGCTCTTAATATGGAGTTAATCGGGCTGCATTACAAATAAGGCAGGCCTTCGGCTCTGGAGCGGAGGCCGCAATTTTTCATCACTACAAGGAGCCTAAACTCTGTGATACGTTCGTTGCGTCGCTGCTCTGCCGCGCTCGCCGTTATGGCTGCCATAGCCATACCCGCTGCTGCCGCCACGCAGCTGACCGGAGCGGGGTCGACCTTCGACTTCCCGTTCTTCTCGAAAGCCTTCTACATCTACAGCCAGAAGAATCCGGACGTTACCGTCAACTATCAGTCGATCGGCAGCGGCGGCGGCATCAAGCAGTTCAGCTCGAAGACCGTTGATTTCGGGGCGACCGACGTTCCAATGAACGCCGAAGAGCTGGCCGGAGCGAAGGATCCCGTCCTTCAGATTCCGGTGACCCTCGGCGGTGCCGCGATGGCCTATAACCTCCCGGGCGTCAACAGTCTAAAGCTCACACGTCAGGTCGTGGCCGACATCTTCCTTGGCAAGATCACGAAGTGGAACGACCCGCAGATCGCCAAGCTCAACAAGGGCACGAACATCCCGGGCACGTCGATCGTCGTAGTGCACCGCTCGGACGGTTCGGGCACGAGCTACATCTTCACCGACTTCCTGAGCCACGTTTCGCCGGAATGGAAGAGCAAGGTCGGCACGGGTAAGAGCCCGTCGTGGCCGGCCGGCGTCGGCGCCAAAGGAAACGAGGGCGTCGCCGGGCAGGTCCGCAACACGCCGGGCGGCATCGGTTACGTCGAGATGGCCTACGTCGTCGAGAACAAGATGGCGGCCGCGCTGCTGGAGAACAAGGCCGGCAAGTGGGTTACCTGCACGCCCGAGACGGTCGCGGCCGCCGCGGCGAGCAAGCCCGAGGTGAGCGCTTCGAACTTCTCGATCGTCGACGCTGCGGGGGCCAACTCGTACCCGATTGCCGGATATTCGTGGGTCGTCGTCTATAAGAAGCCTTCGGACGCCGGTCGGGCGAAAGCGCTCTACAACGTGCTTTCATGGCTGATCGGGGCCGCCGGACAAGATAACGCGAAGTCGGTCGACTACGTACCGCTGCCGCGCAACGTCCAAGAGACGGCGGCCGCGACCCTTCGTCAGATGCAGCACTAGTTCTCCTCCGTCCTTCGACAAGCTCAGGATGACGCAAGCTCAAGACGACACATGACGGATGAGCCGCAGTTTCGACGCGTTGCGCGTTTTGTAAGCCCGGCCGACCGCGGCTTTGCCGCGGTCGTCTACGGCGGGAGCATACTGTTCGCGCTGCTGATCCTCGGACTGTTCGTCGAACTCGTACTCGGCTCGTGGCCGTCGATCGTCAGGTTCGGTCCAGGGTTCATCTATCACAGCGGCTGGGATCCGATCAACAGCAAGTTCGGCGCGCTGCCGATGATCTACGGCACGGTCGTGACCTCGCTGATCGCGATCGTGCTGGCCGCGTTCGTAGGCATCATGGCTGCGGTTTTCTTAGCCGACTTCGCTCCGCGCTGGCTGGCGACGCCGCTTTCGTTTCTCATCGAGCTGCTCGCGGCCGTGCCAAGCGTCGTCTACGGTCTGTGGGGCCTCTTCGTGCTCTCGCCGTTCGTGCGCACGGCGCTGGGGCCGGCGCTGCAAAAAGTGCTCGGCTGGACGCCGATCTTTTCCGGGACGATCTATGGGGTCGGGCTGCTGACCGCCGGTATGATCCTCGCCCTGATGATCGTTCCGACGGTTACAGCGATTTCGCGCGACGTCATCGCCGCGATTCCGCGCGATCTGCGCGAGGCGTCGATGGCGCTGGGCACGACGAAGTGGGAAACGGCCGTGCGCGTCGTGCTGCCGGCAGCGCGCGTCGGCGTCTTCGGGGCCTGCGTGCTCGCCCTCGGCCGCGCGCTCGGTGAGACGATCGCCGTGACGATGGTGATCGGCAACCGGCCCGAGATTTCGGCCTCCGTCTTCGCGCCGTCGTATACGCTGGCCAGCGTCATCGCTAACGAGTTCACCGAGGCGACGACCAGCATCTACGTCAGCGCGCTCATCGAACTGGGTCTGATTCTCTTTGCCGTCAGCATCGTCGTCAACGCGCTCGCACGCGTGATGATCTGGAGCGTTCGTGGCTCAGAACGCGTTTAGATACAAGGGCCTGCGGCGCCGGCGGATCGCGAGCTGGCTCGGCATCGCGCTTGCGTTCTGCTGCGCAGCGATTGCCGCGGCGTCGCTGCTGGTGATTCTCGGCTACGTCGTCGTGCAGGGCGCCGGCGCGATCAACTTCGATTTTCTGACCCAGCTGCCGCATCCGATCGGCGTGCCCGGGGGCGGTGTCGGCAACGGGATACTAGGCACGTTCATCATCTTGGGCATCGCGACGCTGATGGCGGTGCCGATCGGGCTGCTGACGGGAATTTATCTCTCGCTCTTCGGGCGAGGGGTGATTCCCGAGGCGCTGCGCTTTCTTTCCGACGTGCTCTCGGGCGTGCCGAGCATCGCGATCGGACTCTTCGCGTACGCGGTGCTCGTCGCACCCCTGAGGCACTTCTCAGGCTTCTCTGCCTCGTTTGCGTTCATGATGCTGATGCTGCCGCTGCTGGTGCGAACGTCGGAACAGGCGATCCGCTCGGTGCCGCAGTCGGTACGCGAGGGCGCGCTGGCGCTGGGGATGTCGAACTTCCGCGCGACCGTGGGCATCGTGCTGCCGACCGCGCGGCCGGCGATCATCACGGCGCTGCTGCTGGCGATCGCGCGCGTGATTGGGGAGACGGCGCCGCTGCTCTTCACCGCGTTCGGCACGCAGTTCTGGGAGGCCAATCCGGGGAATCCGATGGCGGTGCTCGCGCTGCAAGTCTTCAACTACGCGATCTCTCCCTACGCGACGTGGCAGGCGCAGGCGTGGGGCGGTTCGCTGCTGCTGGTCGGTGCGGTCTTCGTGTTGAGCCTCGGCGCGCGGCTCATGCTGCGCCGATCGATGAAGGGACTCGAAGCGTGAGCGCCGTCGCTGCGCCGGCCCGCGACCTGCTTACCGTCGATCGCTTGAGCGCGTACTACGGCGACCGCAAAGCCGTCGGCGATCTCTCGCTGCGCTTTCCGACCAACGCGATTACCGCGCTGATCGGGCCGTCAGGATGCGGGAAGACGACGCTGCTGCGTTGCCTCAACCGCATCCACGAAGTCAGCACGGACGGGCGCGTCGAGGGGAGCGTGCTGCTCGACGGCTCGGACATCTACGACGTGAACGTCGACCCGATGGAAATTCGGCGGCGCATCGGCATGGTGTTTCAGCGGCCGAACCCGTTCCCGACGCTCTCGATCTTGGACAACACGCTGGCGTGCGCGGGGCGTCGCGGAATGCGGCGCAGCGAGAAGCTGGAGATCGCCGAACGCGCACTGCGCTCGGCCGCGCTTTGGGACGAAGTAAAGGACAAACTGAAGACGAGCCCGCTGCGGCTCTCCGGCGGACAGCAGCAGCGGTTGTGCATCGCGCGTGCGGTCGCCGCGCAGCCCGACGTTCTTTTGATGGACGAGGCGACGGCCTCGCTCGATCCGATCGCGACGGCGGTGATCGAAGAGCTGATGGGATCGCTCTCCGACTCGTTTACCATTGTCGCCGTTACGCACAACATGCAGCAGGCCGCGCGCGTCTCCGACGTTACCGCGTTCATGTTGGCCGACGAGAGCGGCACGGGCCGGCTCATCGAAGTTGACGAAACGGGCAAGCTCTTCACCAAACCGAGCAATCCGAAGACCGAAGACTACATCACCGGGCGTTTCGGTTAACAGCGTCGCTCGCATAGAGCTAGAGGCTTCACGCGAAGCTGTCGGGAAGCTGGCGCTACCCCATTTTACCCCAAGGAGGAAAAGGTTTTGCGTAATACCGCTTTGTTACTTCAGCGTGCGGCAGCGATAGCCATACTTGGAGCGCTGGCCACAGGCTGCTCGAGCACCGGCGTACCGAGCACGACGGCTGTCACCGATTATCGCTCGATCTCCAACGGCCACGACGTACGCTCGGTTCGACCCCAAGGAAAAGCGAGGGGCTGGATGTCTCCCGACGCGAAGAAAGCCGGGAAGCTGATCTATTGGGGCAACTATGATACCAATACGATCACGATCTACTCGTCCAAGGGCGTCAACGGAAAGCAAAAAGGCCAGATCACGACCGGCCTTTCGAACCCCGAGCGTCTCTTCGTAGACAAGCAAGGCAGCGTCTATGCCACGAACATCGGCAACAACACCATCACCGCGTACAAACCGGGGAAGACCTCGCCGTTTTTGACGATAAGCGACGGCGTGAATTCGCCCACGGGACTTACGGTTGATGCAGCCGGCACGGTTTACTGCGCCAACGTCGGCAACGATACCATCACGGTCTATCCGAAAGGGAAAAAGTCGCCTTCGCTAACGATTCCGGAGTTCGCCGAATACCTTGCGACGGATTCGCAAGATAATCTCTACGCAGCCGGATCGAGGGTCGATGAGTTTGCTCCCGGATCTACCACCGGTACCGATCTCGGCCTCCCCGCGTATCCGGGTGCGATCGAAGTCGACAAAAACGGCAATCTGATCGTGCTCTACGGTGCGGAGATCGAATACTTTCCCAAAGGCAAAACGCAGCCCTCGAAAGAGATCGCTGTGACGGCCGGAAATCCGTTCTCGCTTTCGCTCAGCGGCAACAATAAGCAGCTGTACGTTAGCCTCGAAGCCGCAACGCCGTTCATCGTCCAAAGCGTTGCGTACCCGAAGGGTTCAACGCTTAGCAACAAACTTACGACCGGCGCGGGTGGTTGGCCGCTCGCCGTCAGCCCCGGCAACGCTCTAGGGAAGTAAAAGAGCTTGGCCGTCGGGTGTGGGCGGCGAGGAAGAAAGTTGACTAGGGTCGCATGATTCGCCGAGGAGATAGGGAAATAAATGACCTGGGTCTCTGAGAAGGGGCCAAAGTGGCAGCGGCGCGACAGAATGCGGGGGTGGGCAAGCGCCGCTCGCGGCCGGGGCACCGAGGACCGGCGCCCCGGCCACCACTGGCCGGGCCTCCTTTATGCGGCGGCCGGCATCGCCATTGCCGTCCTGATGATCGACGGGTCGTGAGCAGAGGGTCGTAACGCGCAGCGCGGCCAATCCCGGCGCAAAAGGAGGCGAACGTGTTTGAAGGCAGAGTGGCTTTGGTAACCGGGGGCACGCGCGGAATCGGCGCGGCGATCACCGAGATGCTGGCGACCAGCGGCGCGGCCGTAGCGGCGGGCTATAGCCGCGGCGAAGAGAGCGCCAAGAAATTTCAGGGTCAGATGCGCGAGAAGGGCGCGAATGTCTCGGTGCACCAGGGGCGCGTTGATTCGGCCGACGACGTCAACCGCGTCATCAAAGAAGTGATGGACGAGCACGGCCGGATCGACTACCTCGTCAACAACGCCGGCATCACCGTCGACAAGACCGTTCGCAAGATGAGCGTCGACGATTGGCGTCAGGTACTCGACGTCAATCTCTCCGGTGCGTTTCAGATGACCAAGGGCGTGCTCGAGCACATGATCGAGCGCGGCTCGGGCCGGATCGTCAACATCAGCTCGGTCATCGGCGAGACCGGCAACATCGGGCAGGCGAACTACGCGGCCTCCAAAGCCGGCCTCTTCGGCTTCTCGAAGAGCTTGGCGCTGGAGATGGCGCAGCGCGGGATCACGGTTAACTGCGTCGCGCCGGGCTTCATCGGAACGGAGATGGTGGCGGCGATTCCGGAAGCCGCGCTCGCGAAGGTGCTGGAGAAGATCCCGCAGCGACGGTTGGGGCGTCCCGCAGAAGTCGCACGCGTGGTGAGGTTCCTTCTGGAAGACGATTCGAGCTACATTACCGGAGCCGTGTATTCGATCAACGGCGGACTGGACATGTAATGGCGTTCATGTATTGCGATCCCCCCGCCGTTATCTCGCGGGTTCAGCCCGCGGTCGACCAAACGCAGGCAGGCAGCGGAACCGTGACTCTCGCGAGCGGCGCGACGTTCCAGATCACGACGCCGAAGCCGGCGAACGACCAAACCGAGTTTCTCACCAAACTCAAGAAGACCGACCACATTCAAATGTGCTACGCGCCGCCGCAACGTTGGGCCGATGCCGGTCCGACCGCGCGCATGGCGATTATCGGCGACCTTGAAAGCAAAGCGTACATCTACGTGCTGGCCTATCCGGCCAAAAAATGATCGCCTAAACCGGGTTTTTCAGATGAAAGCCGGCAAAGACATCTAAGTCCGAATCAAGTCGGCCGTGTAGAGGACCTTCCAAGTCTTTCCGCCGTCCTGAGAAATCGACTCTTCGAAGTGCGGCCTACCCTTTGCACCTTTTCCGGGATTGGTCCAGATGTAGCGGTCGATGGCCGGCTTGCCATGGTAGATCAGCCGTTCGTCAAAGATGCCAACGTTTCCGTGGAATTTTCCCACATTTGGCGCCCCGGCGTCCCCGTGCGAGTTCAAATTATTAATCCAGTAGAGTTTCCACGTGCCGGTTGTCGCGTCGTATAGTCGGATCGTCATTCCGACGAAGCCCTTTTTAAAATGGTCCGTGCGAAAAACGTCTTCGTTTCCGAGGCCGCCGGCCAACGGCCAGTATTTGTCGGTAGCATCAAATTGCTCCCATTTGTACTCGCCCGACGGTAACTTCTCAAGCCGGCGATTGTGCACGAGCCAGGTGCCAAAGAGAAAATCGAAATCGTGAGAACCGTTCTGCACCGGGGCCGCCTGTGCGAGGGCATTGCTGTTCGCCGCGATCGCGGCACCGGCGTTGTAGGCGCACAGCGCGCCGACTGTGAACGCGGCGATCAGTGAAATCCTGAAAAGAGAGCGTTTTGAATGCATGGTCATTGCGTTAGTCCTCCAGACGGACATGAGCGATCGTTAACGGCAGTTTACGATGAGCGCTCTCGATTGCGGTTCAGTGGGTCGGAAACCTGGTCGTTCAGCACCGCAATCAACGGCGTGACGGTGAGCTTGGCGCAGGAAGCGACGCGGATCAGTATTTTGCGACGAGCCGTTGCGCGTACCACTGCGGCCATGGATCCGACGGGCTCTGCTTCGAGTACGCTTCGTCGAGCTCGACGAGATCGCGGGTGAGGTGGCTGCGCACGGGCCGCTGCCCGAGCAGCTTCGCCAGCTCCGAGTGAGTCAAGAGCCAATCGGAGTAGAACGTCGCCCAGTCGTCGTCGTTTCCATCCGTATCGGCGAACACCATGTGGTGCACGTCGCCGACTTGCGTCAGCAGTGCCGCAATCTTGGTGGTGGCATCGTCACTCATTCGTTCTCCTCGTCTTGTTGCGTGGTGCAGGTGGGTAATGCTTCGACAGTACTTCGACAAGCTCAGCATGACACGGGGTGAGCTTCGCCGGCAAAGCAATGCGGGCGACCAGGAGGTGAACCGCAAGCAAGTTGGGTAAATCTAGCGCGTGGATAGTTTATCTCTCAGCGGACGGGTGGGGATCGTCACCGGCGGTGCCCGCGGCATCGGAGGCGCGATCAGCACGCTGCTCGCCAACGACGGCGCAACCGTCGCCGTGCTCGGTTTGCCCGAAGACCGCGAACGAACGCACTCGCTCGCCGCGCGCCTCAACGGCGCGGCCTCGCGCATCCATTTTTATCAGGGCGACGTCAGCGCCTACGACCAATGTCATGAAGCCGTCGATGCCGTGCTGAAGGAGCACGGTCGCGTCGACTTCCTGGTCAACAACGCGGGGATCACCCGCGATCACACGGTCCGGAAAATGACCGTCGAAGAATGGGAAGCGGTCCTGCAGGTCAATCTCTCGGGGCCTTTTTTTATGATCAAAGCCGTCCTCGACACGATGCTCGAACAGGGCTTCGGACGCATCGTCAATGTCAGCTCGGTCGTCGGCGAGGCCGGCAACTTCGGGCAGGCGAACTACGCGGCGGCCAAGGCCGGGCTCATCGGCTTGACTAAGACCGTCGCGCTGGAAGTCGCCAAGCGCGGCATTACCGTCAATGCCGTCGCTCCGGGCTTCATCGAGACGGATATGACCAAGGCGATGCCGGTCGAAGCGATCGAGAACGCGATCGCGCAGACGCCCGTTCGCCAGCTCGGCCAGCCGGAAGAGGTCGCGCGGCTGGTACGCTTCCTCTTAGACGAGAAGGCGGGCTACATCACCGGAGCGGTCTATAACATCAACGGCGGCTGGTACATGTGATGATTGCCCCTGAAGAACTGCAATACGGCATCGACATCACCGGGCTCGACCCGGCTTCGCTCAGCGACGCGGTACGCGCCGTCGTCGCCGACGTGATGCTCGATCCCATTCGAATGAGCACGTGGCTGACCGGCTTCGCCCTGGCCGAGCAGAACGTCGGCCTCAATATGCTGCGCCGGCTTGGCGGCGTGCACCCTGACGGTTCCCCCTTCCCGGGCGACAAGCGTTTTGCCGACTCGGAGTGGCGGGAGAACCCAATGCTCGCCGGCGTCCTGGAGGACTACAAGGCGCGTACCGATGCGGCGATGTCGCTGATCGATTCGGCGCGCCTGCCGGAAGCGACGCGGCGCAAAGCGCGCTTCGCAATGCAGCTCATGTGCGACGCGTACGCGCCGAGCAACATTCCCTGGCTGAATCCCGGCGTCGTCAAAGAGGCCGCCGAGACGCAGGGCCAGAGCTTGGTCCGCGGGATGCAAACCTTTCTCGACGATCTGGCCAACAACAACGGCTATCCGCGACAGGTCGACCGGTCGGGCTTCGAGCTGGGGCGCAATCTCGCGGCGACGCCGGGGCGCGTTGTGATGCGCAACGAGCTGATCGAGCTCATCGCCTACGATCCGCAGACCCCGCAGGTCCACGAGCTGCCGCTGCTCTGCAGCCCGCCGTGGATCAACAAGTACTACATCATGGATCTGGCGCCGGGACGCTCGTTCGTGGAGTGGGCCGTCAAACACGGCCATCAGACCTTCATGATCTCCTACCGCAACCCCGACGTGACGCTCTCGCACCTGACGATGGACGACTATCTGCGCGACGGCGTGCTGGCCGCGCTCGACGCTGTGCAAGAAATTACCGGCGCTCCGAAGGTCAACGTCGCCGGGCTCTGCCTGGGTGGAACGCTGGCGACGATCATGCTCGCCTATCTCGCGGCGCACGATCAGGCCGATCGCGTGGCCTCGACGACCCTGACGAACACGCTGGTCGACTTCGGCAGTCCAGGCGACCTCGGCATCTTCACCGATGAAGACACGATCGCGCGGCTCGAGAAGAAGATGAGAGAACGCGGCTACCTCGAGTCGGCGGAGATGGCGCGCACCTTCGACTGGATGCGCTCCAGCGACCTGATCTGGAGCTACGTCATCAACAACTGGTTCAAGGGGAAGAAGCCGCCGGCGTTTGACATCCTCTCCTGGAACAACGACTCAACGCGCATGCCGGTCGCGATGCACTCGCAGTACCTGCGCGCGTGCTACCTGCACAACTCGATCGTCAAGCCGAACGCCTTCGTCATCGACGACACGCCGATCGATTTGGGAAGAGTTACGACGCCGCTCTACGTCCTCGGCGCGGAAAACGATCACATCGCGCCGTGGCGGGCGACCTATCAGACGACACAGTACGTCGGCGGACCATCGAAGTACGTGCTGACCAACTCCGGCCATATCGCCGGGATCGTCAATCCGCCGGGCGGCAAAAAAACGTGGCACTACACGAAGCCGCAGGCATTACGCGGCGAAAGCGCCGACGCGTGGCTCGAGACCGCCGATCGGCATAACGGCTCGTGGTGGGAGGATTGGGCACCCTGGGCCGAGGCGCACGGCGGACCGATGCGCGAGCCGTTCGCCTTACCGGATGGTGAGCGGGCGCCTGGCCGATACGTGCTCAACCAAGAGGGGCCACCGTTTACTCCAAAGGTAAAGGCACATTCATGACCGATGACGACAAAACCGCCGCCAGCGGTGCCTGGCGCAGCCTCGGGGACTTCATCCGCGGCCAGCGGGAACTGGCGAACCTTTCGATGCGGCAACTCGCCGAGATCGCCAAGATCTCCAATCCGTACCTGAGCCAGGTCGAGCGGGGCCTCTATAAGCCCTCGGCCGAGGTGCTCAAGAGCATCGCCAACGCCCTGCAGATCTCGGCAGAGACGATGTACTCGCAGGCGGGCCTGCTCGACAGCTCGACGAGCCGGGAGAACAGCCACCACGGGGTCGAGCATGCGATAAAAATCGACCCCCGGCTGAGCGTCGATCAGAAGGAAGCCTTGATGCGGATCTATCGCAGTTTTGTCGGCGGCGGCTAGTTGACAAGCACAGCATCTGCTTGGTATACTTAGCACACCTCGACAAAAGCTAAGGAGATAGAGAGTAACCACATGGCCGTTAACGTCAAAGAGTACATGAACAAGTTTCAGGAAGAGGGCCTCGAGGCGATCAAGCAGTCGCAAGACGCGAGCCTCAAGGCGATCCGTTCGTTCGGTGAGTTCAGCAAAGAGTTCAGCGAGAAGCCCGGCACCATGCCGACCTTCGAGAACCTGCCGAGCCCGACCCAGTGGGTGGAGATGTCGTTCGGCTTCGCCAGCCAGCTGCTCGAGATTCGCAAGAACTACACGATGAAGATCGCCGAGATGATCGCCGAGACGCAGAAGAGCGTACAGGCGAACGTCAACGCTGCGACCCCGAACTCGGCTCAAATGCCGAACTCGGTTGCGCCGATCAACAAGCAGCCCGTCAAGTAAAAACGTAAGGTCGTTCTGGGGGTCCCGTAACCGCCCGGCTCAATGCCGGGCGGTCTTTCTTTTTCGGAGTGGAAACGAGCCTCATGAACGAAGCGTCGACCATAACGATCGGTAGCGACCTGCGTGTCAAGCGTTTGGGCTTCGGTGCGATGCGCTTGTGCGGTCCCGGCGTCTGGGGCCCGCCCAAGGATGGCGAAAACGCGACCTGCGTATTGCGCCGCGCGCTCGAGCTCGGCGTCGAGTTCATCGATACCGCCGACGCGTACGGCCCGGGCGTCAACGAAGAGCAGATCGCCGAAGCGCTGGCACCGTACGCCGCTGATGTGGCGATCGCGACCAAGGGCGGCTGCACGCGGGGCGGCCCCGGCGCGTGGGGACGCGATGGGCGACGCGAACATCTCCGCGAGGCGTGCGAGGCGAGCCTGCGCCGGCTGCGCGTGGAGCGAATCGATCTCTATCAGCTGCACGCCGTCGATCCGGACGTTCCCTTCGAGGAGCAGATCGGCACGCTGCGCGAGCTGCGCGACGAGGGGAAGATCCGCGACGTCGGTCTCTCCAACGTTGACTTGGATCAACTTACGCGCGCGGAGCAAATCGTCGAGATTGCGTCAGTGCAGAACAGCTACAACGTCAGCGACAGAGAAAGCGAGGCGATTCTCGCCTATTGCGAAGCCAACGGCCTCGCGTTCATTCCCTACTTTCCGCTCGACGGCGGCGACCTCGTCGCGCGCGGGGCCCTCGAAGACGTAGCAAAAGCACACGGTACGTCGATCTGGCAGGTAGGCCTCGCATGGCTGTTGCAGCACTCTCCGGCGACGCTGCCGATTCCGGGAACGTCATCGGTGAAGCATCTTGAGGAGAACGTCGCGGCGGCATCGCTTATCCTAAGCGATGCCGAATACGAGCGCTTACGGGCCTTCGGAGCGGAGGAGGAGGAATGACGTTGCGGATTGTCCGGTACGCATTTGCGGCGTGCCTTGCCGCAGTGCCGATTACCGGCTGTGGTGCCGGCGGGTCTTCAGGTGCGGCGATGCCGGCGGCGCCGGCCGCAATGCGGCCGCACTCGAACGTCGCGCATTTCGCATCCGCAGGGTCGTGGTTTCGGCACGATTCGGGCAGCAGCGGCGATCTCGTTTACATGGCCGACGGCGAGAACATCGACATTTATTCTTTTGCCGGCAAGCAGGTCGGTCAGCTGAAAGGGTTCAGATCGACGGCGGTTTACGGCCTCTGCTCGGATCCCGACGGAAACGTCTGGGTGACCTACGGTGGGTCCTTGCTCGAATACGCGCGCGGGGGAACGGTTCCCATCGCACAGTTCTACACTGATGAGACTGCCGTCTCGTGCGCGGTGGATCCGACGACGGGCGACATCGCCGTTAGCGAAGGCACTGGCGAAGGGCGTATCGGCGTCGGGAATGAGGTCGCCGTTTATACGGATATCTACGCGTCGCCCGAGATCTACCGAGATTCGGACGTGAACTATTATCTGTTCACTACGTACGACAGCGACGGCAATTTGTTCGTCGACGGATCTAGCAATATTCAACGCAACACGGCTCTCGTCGAGCTGCCGCAGGGCGGTTCGGCGCTGCAGACGGTGAAGATGGACGAGAAATTCGGGAAAGTGGGCGGCTTGCAGTGGGACAGCCAGTACGTAGCGATCGGCGATAGCGAGAAGCAACTCATCTATGAGATGAGCATCGCCGACGGCTCCGCCACGACGGTGGGCACGACCCGGCTTCACGCTTGGCGTGGTGCGCGCTTTAAAGATATCGAGCCGTTTGCGATCGGCAATGGGCAAATCGTGCTGACGTTTTCCGACCGCCAGACGGGCTTTTGGAGGTTTCCTGGTGGAGGAAAAACGCTACACCGAATCTCGGTCATAACCGGAGCGAAAACGATCAGCGTGGCGCCAAGCGGCTTGCGGAGGACGAACATCTGATGCCGTTCAAGCTCGCGCGCCGGCTGAGCACCGTTATCGCCTTCACAGCGATCCTTTCGGGGTGCGGCGTTTCCGCGGTCACGCCGGCCAAAGTTGGAACCTCAATTTCGGCGAATCGATACGACCCTGCCCGGCAACGGATTCGTGCGTGGATGCGACCCGGAAGCACCGGTGGGAACCTGCTCTACACTCAGGGATATTTACCGTCCACGGGCACGGCAACGATTGTTCTGACGTATCCTCAAGGCCAGCTCGTGGGCACCATAAACATTGATACGCCTGGGCTTTGCTCCGACAACCAG
>DASXFZ010000055.1 GCA_036489315.1 Candidatus Cybelea sp. | reverse complement strand
CGCCAACGATCCGATCTACAACCCCGCGTTCTTCTATTCATGCGGCGACTGCGTCTACTTCAACGGCCAGGACGCCCAGTATTACGCACAGTTTTACGAACCGTACGAGCACTATCCGGGGCCGGTCTTCGCGATCCCCGGAAATCACGACGGCGAGAACCTCCAGGGCGAAACGAGCCTCGCCGGATTCGTCAAGAATTTCTGTGCGCAGGACGCGGTTCACCGGCCCGAAGCCGGCGATATTCCCCGTGACGCGATGACCCAGCCCTACGTCTACTGGACGCTGCTCGCGCCGCACGCGCGCATCATCGGTCTCTACACCAACGTCGAGCCGGGCGGCGACCTCGACGACACGCAGTACGAGTGGCTGGTCGGAGAACTCACGGCCGCTAAAGAGGATCAAGATCGTGCGGTGATCCTCACGATGCACCACCCGATCTACTCGCTCGATAACTTTCACTCGGGGAGCCCGCACGTACAAGAGCCGGTGATGAAGGCGATCGCCGCCTCCGGGCGCTATCCGGATCTCGTTGTCGCCGCGCACGTCCACAACATGCAGCGCTTCAGCGTTCCGATCAAAGGTGAGAAGGCCATCGTTCCCTATCTGGTTGCGGGCGCGGGCGGCTACTCGAACCTGCACAAGATGCAGAAGTCGGTGAAGGCGACGAGCACTCCGATTATCGTTCCCGATAAAGAGTACGGCATCAGCGTCACGCTCGAGTCCTACGTCGACGATCAGCATGGATTCTTCCGCTTCGAGATCGGAGATCAAACGATCGTCGGCGAATACTTCAACGTGCCTCGGCCGCAGGATCCCTACGCGCGCGGCCCGCGGCTCTACGAGCGCTTTACCTACGACTGGCGCCAGCATGCATACGTCGCGAACGCGGTCGTCTCACGCTATCCGGGCACGGGCTACCGCTAATAAGCCGCGCAGGCGTCGCCGTCCCGCAGGTTTGCACCCAAGCCGTTGCGATAGGCTTTAGAGAGCGCGAAATCGGATGTTCCAAGCCGCTAACCCATTTGCGGAGTAAGGAGTAGACAGATGAGGATTTCGTCCCCGGCCCGCAGGCTCGGTCTATTCGTGGCTGGAGCGATGCTCGCAGGCTGCGGCGCTCTTCGGCCGGCGCAGGGTGACATGCAGCTGCCGACAGCGGGGTCGGAGGCGATGCGGCGAACGCCGGCGATCGCGGCGCATGCGGGTCGTCGCTCCTGGATGGCGCCCGACGCGAAGAAGCACGACCTCCTCTATATCTCGAATTTCTACAGCAGCACCGTTTTGGTTTTTACTTACCCCGGTGGAAAGTTGGCCGGCGAGTTGACCCCTATTACGGACCCGCAAGGCGAATGTACGTCGAAGACGAGCCACGGCAACTGGTGGGTCGTTGCTTCGGGCGCAGATGAGATTATGGAATACGCACACGGGGGCACATCCCCAATCTCGACCTTGAGCGAAGATATTGGCGAACCCGCTTACTGCGCGGTTGACCCGACAACCGGCAATCTCGCGGTTACAATCCTCGGTGCCGGCGACATCGTAGTCTTCGCGTACGGCTCAGGCTCGGGCACGACCATTTCCGACGGTTTGACCTCATCAGGCGGCGACGCCTACGACGATCGTGGCGACCTTTTCGTCGACGGCCTCACCCCCAGTAACCGCTTCGCACTCCTGGAGCTTCCCAAAGGCGGCCGTTCGTTCGAGGCCATCACGCTGCACCCGAATATCCTCGGCACTTTCCAGTGGCACGACAACTACCTCGCCGTCTACGGCGGCGGCGGCATTTACCACTTCGCGATTCACGGAATGAAGGGAAAAGAGGTCGGGTTTACGCCGCTGCGCGGCGGTAGCGATCTCACCGAATTCTGCATTCAGGAAGGGCACGTTGCCGCGGCCGATGCCGGAAATGAAAACGCGCAAATGTGGAAGTACCCGGCCGGCGGCCCGGTATTGAAGACCCTGCAAGGCAGCTTCGACGGTCCGGCCGGTGCGGCCGTCAGCGTTGCAAAGTAGTCCCGCGGAACGTTATTTCCTGGGGCTGACCGCCATGCCGTAGGCGAATGGCTCGGTGCTGCTGCTCGTTTTTTGCACGAGCAGCTCGCGTGCGCTCGGATAAGCGAACTTGGCCGGCCGCGTTGCGACGTCTAGATAACTCTCGACGATATAGGCCGGCGCGTAGAACCGGTTTCCGGAGAGCGCGAAGAACTTGAAGCTGGTTCCCCAGCCGGTGCCGGGATACTGAATCGTGCTCGACGGCTTCTTCGAGCCGTGCGGGTAGCTCAGGACCTGGTTGAGCGTGGCGTCGTCTTCCACGTTCTCGACGACGACGTCGCCGTTGGATGCAATTTGAATGCCGCCGAGAGCGGGACCGCCCGGCACCTGCAGACCCAAGGCCGTCCCGTGCGTCGATTTATACGCGTATTCGGTGACATCGCTAACCACAAAACCGCTGCTTGGATAGTAGAGATTCGTCAAATAGAGATTTGAGCTCGAATCGACGGCGATCGCTTGGGGACAGCCGATAAAGTCATCGATCGTGCGCGTCGGGCTCATGCTGCCCTTCGCATACTCGATCACGTTGCCGCCGGGGCCGCTGCCTTGTCCGCAGCCGCCGCCCAGCGCGTTGGCGAGGTTCGCGACGTAGAGCGTCCCGTGGGCGTCGACCGCGACGTCCTCCGGCGCGCTAAGCCCTTGGGTGTAGACTTTGCTCGGTTTCGTCGCCCCGCGCGCAAAGACGTCGACGCTCGGCGTTCCCGAACCGAAGGTCGCGATTGCAACGTAGAGATTCTGCGCCGCATCGGTCGTCAGGCCGAGTGGAACCGCTCCGGTGCCGAGCTGTAAGCGGCCGCTAGATTTGAACCCCTTCGCGCCGACCGTCCAGATATCGACGGCGGCTTCGAACGGCTCCGACGTGTAGAGCAGCGTCGAACTCGTGCCGCTGGGTGCCCAGCTCGCGCCGGCACCCCCGGTTGCGGCGTGCAGCCGTTGACACTGCGCGGCGGACAGCGGAATGTTGAAGGCGCACGTCGGCCGCGTTTGCAGCGACCGTGAACCGTGCGCGGCGCCGATAGAGAGTAGCCCTAGCGATGCGATTATCAAAAGCCTCATCTTATTTCTCCGGCTGGAAAACGGCGTCGTAGCCAGTAGTTACGTATTGGCTCCAGGCCGGCTGCGTCTGTCCGGCTGCGTACCCGACGACGGCGGGGACGTAGCCGAACCACTCTTTGCCGCCGATCAGCGCCAGCGTGAGCGGAGCGCTGACGATGAGAATGTCGCCCGGCTGCGTGACCGAGAGCATCGCAGGCTCGGCGATCGTGCTCTGCGACGAGTTGAAGACCGGCCCGGGTACGACGATCGTCTCTTTCGGTGCCGTCGAGCCCGGTGCGTACATCGTGACCGTCGACTTCGCGCCGAGCATGTTGCTGACGAAGAGGTCGCCGTTGCTGTCGAGCGCAACGCCGACCGGCCGCGCGATCTTCGTCAGTTTGAGCGAGCGCGGCGTCTTCGAACCGTGCGTCAGCTCCAGCACGTCGTTGGCCGAGCTGTCCGCGATGTACAAGTTGTCGTGCCCGTCGACGGCCAGGCCGTCGGGGCCCACCAGATTCGCGGTGATCCTTTCGCTCGGCGCGCTCTTCCCTGATGGAAAGACGACGACTGAGGCGAGGTATTTATTGCTCGCATAGACGGTGCCGTGAGAATCGACCGCGACTCCCGTCGTCGTGTTGAGGCCGGTCGTCAGCGTACGAGCGGGTGACGTCGCGCCGCGTGGATACTCGCCGATCGAGCCGGCGCCGCTGGCGTCGACCTGCGCGTTCGCGACGTAGATCGTACCTTTGGCGTCGACCGCGAGCTGCGACGGGTTGGAGACGCCTTGCAGCTGCCCGGTCGCGGCGAGGTAGCCGAATTTAATGTCCTTGAAGTTTGTCGGACAGATCCAAACGGCTGCGTTGTCCAAATCTGAAACGAAGACTTGCCCGTTATACTTTCCGTGGCCCTTCGGGGCCGTTTGCGAAGCGGCCCCGCTATTCGGGAGAACCGGAGCGGCGTGCGATCCGATCCCGGAGCAGGCCGTGAGAAGTGCGATCGCGCCAAGCGCGGCAAATGTTTTCATGGCAGTGCACCCTCCGATTGCTCGGGCGCCAGCTCCTACCGCGGCGCGAAAATGCGGCATTACTTGAGTCGGGGCCGGGCTGCGCTTCGCCAGAATGCCACGTCACCCGGCAGACCCGAGGCTCGTTCTGGAGAAGAGAAGATTCCATGGCGCGCAAGTCAGATCGAGACGATCCGCTCTCCGCCGTACGCCGCTTGCTGCGCGAGCTGCGGACGTTGCGCTCGCTCGAAGCTCGGCGGCATCTGGCGATGCTAGGCGCCGTTGAGATCGCGCTATTCCGTTTGCCGCCGCGCCAGCGCGAGATCGTGCGGCGCTACGATCTCGGCGGCGAGAGTGCCGCCGTCGTTCAGCGTGCACTAGCGCTCTCGCCGCGGCAGTTCTTTCGCGATCGCCGCCAGGCGCTCGCCTTTCTCAGCGAGCATCTCTTCGACGAGAATGCAGGCGCCGCGGAGGACCGCCCGGCCGTCGCGGATGCGTCCCCGTTTGCAGCCGGCGGCGAAGCGGTGCTCGCAGGCAAGACCTTCGCGCGAAGCCTCGCGCAATCCGGAAACGCGGAGTGCCTCGACGCGCTGCGCGCACTCGCGAGAGACGCAAGCGATTTGCTCGAGCGCGCCGACCTGCTGCTCGAGTTGGCCGAAACGGCGAACGACTATAGCGACGAACCAGCCGGGTCGGCCGCTGTGCGCGCCGCGTCGCACGTACTCAACGACGGTGAGTTCGCCCCCGCCGTCGCCGATTGGCTGCGCGGACGCCTCGCTCGCGCGCAGGCGCACTTATCCCTAACGCCGTTGGAGAGCGTCTCGCATTTTGAACGCGCGGGCGCTTTTCTGCGGCGCAGCATCGCTGCCGAACCCGCGCTGCTCAAGCCCCACTCCGCCCTCGCCGACACGCTCGGCGACGAAGCGCTGTTGCAGTTTAGACTTGGAAACTTCGCGCAGGCTCGATCTTCTTCGGCCGAAGCGGTCGAGCTCATCGATGCGTTCCGGCTTGCGAACCGTCCTGAGGCGCTCGAGATCTCGGCGGTACACGTGACGATCGAAGCGATCGTCACGGGGCGAACCCGCGCCGCTGTCAGCGAAATCGCGGTATTGCTGCAACGGGGCGCCGAGTCCGGATGGTCGTCGACGGCGAGCCGCCTCGGAGCGGTGCTCGTCGGGCTCAACGCCGTCAGCGGCGACTATACTGAGGCGATCCGCCGCTACCGCACGATGGCACCCCACGCGCTGCGCGGCGCGCGTCCCGGCGATCGTTCCGGCTTGATGATGGAAGCGGCGCACGCCTACACGATGACCGGCCGTCCGCACGACGCGCTCTCGCTGATGGGCTACGTTCGTCCCGGCGAGGGGTCCTGGTGCCCGCGCGCGGTTGTGCCGGGCTGGCACGCGTCTGCGGCCGCCGCGTTGGACCGTCTCGGCGAACACGAGGCGGCATTGCGCGAGGCGCGTGAGGCGCTTGCCGGCTATAGCGCGCAACGGACGGAGCGCGGCCTCGGCGACGCGCATCGGCTGATGGCGACCGCGCACGCAAAACTCGGCGACGTCGGCTCGGCGCGCGAACACCTGCGTGAAGCGCGCCGGCTGGCCGAACATCACGCCACGCCCTACGGGCTGCTGCTCACCCTGTCGGCCGAAGCCGCTATTCTGCCGAGCGCCGCTCTCAAACGCGAAGCCGCGGAATACGCAAAGCTGCTGCACGAGCTCGCACGATCGTGATGCGCCAGCTAATCGTGCTCACCACCTCGGCCGCCTATTTCGTGCTCGTGATTCTCTGCGACGGCGGATTCGCGCGCTTTTTCTCCCAGCCGCCGCTCATCGCCCTGACGATTGCTTTCTGCGCGCTCGTTATCGCCGCGGCGCTGGCCGGCGGCGGTATATCGCGCGGGGAGCGAGAGGACCGCTCCAATCGCTGGGTGCTGATTCCCTTCTCGCTGCTCGGCCTCGCGCTTGCCGTGGTGCCCGCATACTCCGATCGCATCGGCCTTCTTACGTTCGGCGGCGATGCGATTCGCTGGGCCGGTCTCGTGCTCTTCATTATCGGCGGCGCGCTGCGCATCTGGCCGGTCTTCATTTTGGGCGATCGCTTCAGCGGGCTGGTAGCGATCCAACGCGGTCATCAGTTGCTGACGACCGGAATCTACGGCGTCATCCGCCATCCCAGCTACGCCGGGTTATTGATCAGCTCAGTTGGCTGGAGCTTAGCCTTTCGGTCGGCGCTCGGGCTGATTTGCACCGCGCTGCTCGTGCCGGTGATTATCGCGCGCATTCGTTCGGAGGAGGCACTGCTCGGCGCGCACTTCGGCCCCGAATACGACGCCTATCGTGCGCGTACCGCGCGCCTGATTCCCGGCCTGTACTAACGCTGCTGCGTACCTGCCGCTCCGCCTATTCTCCGCCGGGGCTGACGTCGTTGTTGCCCCCGTCTTCGTCGGGCAACGGACTACCTTCGGCCGGGTTCGGCGGCGGCGAATTCGGATTCGTCTCGGGCGCTTCGGGGTCGTCGGGATCGGGCCGCGGATCGACGGTGGGGTCTTCGACCGACATCGTTCTTCCTTTCATTGCCTGGCCTGCCGCCAGCACGTGGTTGGGAGTTTTACGATACCCGAAAAAACCAGGGCTTATACTTACGAGGAAAATGACGGATATAACGACGCGGTTGGAACACCAGGCGCAGGCCTGCGCGGCGATGGGCTCCCCGTTCACGGCTGCGTTGCTGCGCGAAGCGATCGCGCAGTATCGCGCGGGCGATCGCGCGGTCGCGGCGTTGTTCGACTCCCTCGACGGGTACTTTCGCCCCGGACTGCATCTCGCCGGTGCGTTGCACTATCTCGCATTGTCCGGCGACCCGAAGCTTCGAACGCACTATCCGTCAACCGGCGGCAACGGCGACGCGCGCGCCGCCTGGCGAGCCGTCCGCGAAATTGTCGCGCGCACGCCCGAGCGATTGGCGCCGATTCTCGCAAGGATCCCCCAGACGAACGAGCCGGCGCGTTCGATGCCGCTGCTGGCCGCGTGCGCTTTTCTGGCGGCGCGTTTCGGGATGCCGCTGCGCCTTCGCGAGATCGGCGCGAGCGCGGGGCTCAATCTTCGTTTCGACCGCTTCGGCTACGACGGCGGCGACTGGCGCTGGGGCGATCCGGAATCGCCGCTAGTGCTGCGCAATCGCATCGCCTCGGGGCACCCGGCGTCGCTGGACGCTTATCTCGAAATAACCGATCGCCGCGGTTGCGATCTCCACCCGCTCGATGCAACAAAAGAAGAAGACCGTCTACGATTGACGTCGTTCGTTTGGCCCGATCAACACGACCGTCTCGAGCGTCTGCGCGGCGCGCTCGCGGTCGCGCGCGCGTTTCCGGTCACGGTCGACCAAGAGAGCTACGCGACTTGGCTTCCGCGTGAAGGCGGCACGGCCGGCGGTCGCGTCACGGTCGCGATCAGCACCCTCGTGGAAGAGCACCTTTCACCCCAAGAGAAAGCCCGCCTCGTCGGCACGATCGCGCAGTGCGCTGAGGCGGCATCGGCGGTCGCGCCCTTTGCGCACGTTTCGATGGAGCTCGACGGACGCGCCTATCGTACCGCGGTGAAAAGCTGGCCGGGACCAAGCGAAGCGGTGACGATCTGCCGCAGCGACGGTCACGCACAAGATATCGTCTGGCCGGCTAACGTTTGAAATTCGCCGCGGCTGCCTATTCGTCGCAGGGGCTCCCGAAACGGCCGGACCGTTGCCAACCGGCCCTCGCCCGCCGGCAAAACAGCCCCAAACATACCCGAACATAAAGGTAGGTAATCCTAAGTTGAGCAGCCTACGCATAGCTTGATTCAATCCGTCGCATGGTTCGTAGGATTTTCAATGGGCGGATGGGTAAGGCATCTCTATGACCACAGCTAGTACTACTGCGCGATATTCGCCTAAAAAATGGAATCTGTCCGGATTGCAGGGCATCTCGGACCAAACCCTCGAGATCCACTTCGGCCTGTACGAAGGCTATGTCAAAAACACCAATGCGCTTCTCGACCGAATCGACGCGCTTCGAAGCGGCGGCCAGAACTCCGGCGCGAGCCCCGAGTTTGCCGAGATCGTCCGGCGCTTAGGGTGGGAGTTCGACGGGATGCGGCTCCACGAATACTATTTCGATAACCTCACCAGCTCGCCGGTGGCCTTGAAATCGGGCAAGCTGCACGATGCCCTCGGGAAATCGTTCGGTGACGCGGAACAGTGGAAGAAGGACTTCGCTGCGACCGGGGGGATGCGCGGCATCGGCTGGGCGATCACCTACCTGGATCCCGATACAAAACAGCTCCTCAACGTTTGGGTCGGCGACCACAATGTCAACAACCTTGCCGGCTGCGAGCCGATCGTCGTCATGGATCTGTGGGAGCACGCGTGGCTGCGCGATTACAAGCCGGCCGACAAAGGTAAGTACGTCGAAGCCTTCATCGGCAACATCGACTGGGAGGCCTGCGAGGCCCGGCTCAAAGCAATAACCTGAAGGCTGCGGCTCGAGCCGTGCGAGCGGCTCGAGAAAGTAGGCGGTATGAGTCGTGCGATCGTGACCGGCGCCTCAGGCGGTTTCGGCTTAGAGTTTGCCAAGCTGCTCGCCGCCGACAAGCACGATCTCGTACTTATTGCGCGCTCGGGCGATAAGCTCGAAGCGTTGGCTGCGGAATTGCGTGCGCGATACGGCGTGAGCGTCGAGACGCTGGTCTTAGATTTGAGCAAGCCCGATGCCGCGGCAGCCGTACTCAAGCACGTGCCGGAGTGCGACGTCCTGATCAACAATGCCGGCTTCGCCACGAACGGCCGCTTCGACGAGATCCCGCCGGAGCGCATTCGCGACGAGATCGCCCTCGACGTCTTGACGTTGACCGAGCTTGTTCGCGCTTACGTTCCGGCTATGCGTGCCCGCGGCTCCGGCCGAATCTTAAACGTCGCTTCGACAGCCGGCCTGCTGCCCGGCCCATTCATGTCGGTGTACTACGCCTGTAAGGCCTACGTGCTCTCTTTTTCGCAGGGAATCGCCGAGGAGCTTCGCGGCACGGGCGTCACGGTGACTTGTCTGGCTCCCGGGGCTTCGGCAACCGGCTTTGCCGAGCGCGCGAATGCGGGCCGTTCGCTGCTCTTTGGAAAACTGCCCTTGGCAAGGGCGGCGCCGGTTGCGCGAAGCGGTTACCGCGCGATGCTGGCCGGGCGCGATCTCGTCGTTCCCGGGCTTTCGAATAAGCTGGTTGTGCTCGGTTCGCGGCTGAGCCCGCGGCGTTTGCTGATCTGGATGTCGCGCCGGTCGATCGAGTGAACCGCCAGGCGCGCACGAACGGTTTTTAGAAAGTTTTATTGCAATGCGGTGCCTCTGAAAGTAGTGTAGAGCGATGCGCAACGAGGGGTCCGGGCGCCCATTCCGCAGCCCGTACGAAAAGGCACTCGGCTTGGTGTTCCTGCCGCGGCTGATCGATAAGATGCGCGCCGTCGGAACGCCAACCCTGGACGGATATAACTACAAGACCGTTGGGATGGATGCCACGGTGCTGGGGTTCTTGGAAGTCGATGGCGACGTGCTGGAAGCGTACGTGCGCGAAGGCCACAACGACGATCGGGTCTATGCTTGGATACAAGCACACGGCCGGCACTACGACGCGGCGGACGCGCAGGATCTCAACCACCGCATCCTCGATCGAGGTCAACGCAGCGACGATGAGAAAGCGACGTTCGAGGCGCGTCGCGCGCAACGCTATCCCGGTCGGGAGGATCTTCGTTACTACGTCGATCTTATCGAAGCAGATGAAGGTGGAGCGATTCGGGCTCGGCCTCTCCCAAAGAGTGCCTACGAACCCGAGTAAGCCGGGTCCCCGAAACGCCTGCTTGGAACCTCGAAGGCCACGCCGAATAGCGAGAGCATGAGGCTCCTGACGCGTTGCGCGCTGATACTCGTGGTGCTCTCAGCCGCGCCGCTCTGCTGTGGTGCGACCGTCTCTGAGCGCCACGTACAGCCGCAGGGCACTTCCTACTCCGGCATCTTGAAAGTCGAACGCTTCGGCAATCGCGATAATCGCGCGCTCGTCTTTATTCCGGCGCTCTTTTGCGGCTCATGGCAATGGAACGCGCAGATCAACAAGCTTTCGAAGGAATACAACGTCGTCGTGACCTTGCCCGGTTTCGGCGGTCGTCCGATGGTACCAGGCGACGACTTGATGGCTCGCGCGGCGGAGAGCCTGCATGAATTGATCGTCACCCGGCATCTCCGCCGGCCGGTGATCGTCGGACACAGTTTGGGCGGAACGCTCGCCGTCTACTTTGCCGAGCACTATCCCAACGATCTCACAAATCTCGTGACGGTCGAAGGCGGATACCCGGTCGCTCCAACGCAGCCGGCCCGCGACGCGGCCGTAAAGAAAAGCACGGCTCCGTACGAAGGGTTGCCGCAGGCTGAGGTGAGCGCCGTCGCCCGCAAGCAGACGCTGCAGCATACGATCACGCAAAAAGGCGATGTCGAAACCGTCGAGATCCTGGCCGCGCGCAGCAAGCCGGCAGCGATCGTCGCGTGGCTGCAGGCCGCGCTCTCGCTCGATCTCACGCCGGGCCTCAAACGAATAACGGTTCCCTTTACCGCCATCATCCCGTTCGACCCCGATATCGATCCGTATCAAGGCTTCAAAACGGCCGCGCAAAAGCAAGACGACTACACGCGCTGGGTTGAAAATGCCCCCGACGGTAAGGTCGTCCTAATCACGCCAAGCCGCCATTTTGTGATGTTCGACCAGCCCCAGCGCTTCGAGCAGGCACTGGAGACGGCGATCTCCCGCTAGGGGTTCGGCGCGATCGCCGAAAGCGAGATGCCCCGAGCGTAAGCGTCCAAGCGCGCCGGCTCGTCGCCCTCAAATGCGAGTGCAACGTGGCCGTCCGGCCGAACGAGATAGCCGGCGTCGTGGGCGAAACCGGCTTTTGCTACGTCGCGGCTCCACGCGAACGCTTCTACCGAAATGCCGAGATGCTCGCAGAGCGCCGCGACGCTGCTTCCGGGCTGCCCGTAGACGTGCAGCTGCCAGTCCAGCGAGCGTAGCGGTTCGTAGTTGTCGATGCTCTCCACCCACGGGAGGCGGTCGCCGCCGCGGACGCCGCCCGCCTTACCCTCACTCAGGCTTGAATCGGGATAGTGAATCTGCGTCTGGGAAACGAGGCGGAAGAAGGTGCGCCTCGTGACCGGCAGCCGCGTCGCCGCTACGATGCCGAGCGGCGCAGCGAAGCGGCGGATAAACTCACCGGCGAGGCCGGGCGCGACGATGGCGGTGAACGCGCGATCGGTCGTTGCCACCAAAGCGCGCGCAAAAGCGACGCGCTCCTCTTCAAAGCTTTCGAGAACGTTTGCTGCCGTTCGGCCGCGCAGCACGCCGCCAAGCTTCCAGCCGAGGTTCACCGCATCGCCGATACCGGTATTCATCCCTTGACCGCCCGCCGGGCTGTGAATGTGCGCGGCGTCGCCCAGAATGAACGCTCGTCCGTTACGAAAGCGCTCGGCGACGCGGTGGTGCACGCGATAGAACGCAAACCAGTTGACCTCGGTCACCCGCGTGCCGAGTACCGGTTCGATGCGATTGCGGATGTCGTCGAAGGTCAGGTTTTCGGTTTTCGAAAGCTCCGGGGGGACGAGCCCGATCAAGCGCTGCATTCCGCTCGAGCGAACCGGGAACAGCAGGACCAGCGCGTGCTCGCCGAGGTTGGCGTAAAGGTCGGTATCGAACCCCTCGGCGACCTTGCAGTCACAGACGAAGAACGGCTGCTCGTACGTGACGCCGGCAAAGCCCAGGCCGAGTGATTCGCGCACCCGTGAGTGCGCGCCGTCGCAGCCGCAGAGATACTCGGCCTCGATCCCTTCCTCACCGTTTGGCCCGGTAACCGTCACGCGGACGCCGGTTTCATCCTGCGACAATCCGGTTAGCGCGGTTTTCCGTTCGACCGCAAAGCCCGCTTCCGCGAGACGTTTTTCGAGGAAGCGCTCGTGATCGTCTTGCGGATACGTAAGCGCGAACGGATAGGGACTGATGCCGGCGCCCAGATCGCTAAAGCGAAGCTGCAACACCTCGCGCGATGCGCCTCCACGGACGCTTTCACGCAAATGCAGGCGCTGCACGACGATTCCTTCCTCGACCATAGCGTCCGCGAAGCCAAACTGCCGGTAGAACTCGAGCGTGCGAGCCTGCACGACCATCGCGCGCGACCGTTCGCCGGGTCCATCCGCCGCGTCGATCAGCCGGAACGGAATGCCCTGTCGGGCGAGACTCAACGCGAGCACGAGTCCCGTCGGCCCGGCCCCGGCAATCAAGACTCGCGTGGCAGAGGTCACGCTCAAAGCGTTCGACGCCTGGGTGGCGATTTCGCTGCATGATGCCTCGAATAAGCGGCATCGACGGCGTGGTCATTTCCGCGCGGCATTACGCGGCGCTCGAGCGATGATGCGACGTCCCGGTTTTGGCCCGTAATACATTAGTACTGAGTTTTTAAGAAGCGACGCCTTGAGAACGTGACTGCTCGCACGGGGTAGGCTAGGGCTCTCGCCGACGGGGGAGTGATAGGCACGCCGAGTTGCCGCATTGGTACGTTCGGTTCGGTCGGATCGCTTTGAGCGGGCTGCGTTCGCGCGAGCAGGCCGCGGAAGACCTCCTTGGATCGTGCAATAGACGCAGTTTTTCCTAACGCATCGGGGACAAAATTATTTTAGTCTGAGTTTTCCCGGGGGCTGTGCTTAGCGGATGTTCGCCGTCCTCATCCTGGTCCTGAACCGTGGCAGAGGCATTAATCGTGATACACGTGGCAGACTTGGGACACTCTGGCAGGCTTCTATCCGTCCCGTTAGACTTGCAATCATCACTTGTTGCCTGCGACGGGCACTTCGGCGCCGGGTCGGTCAGGTAGCGAATCTGAACTACGCATGGAAGCTGCTTAGGCGCTCCGGGTGCAGTGGACGGAAGGCATGGGCTCGTAGGTGCACCGTCAACCTTGAGGTCGACGCCGCTTCCGGTTTTGAAGTCAAAGCCTATCGGATTTCCGTCCAGACAATTATCACGAAACCCGAAATATGCGGTGGCCAGAATAAGAACTCCAATAAGGCCCCATTGAAAAACTTGTAACTTCATTCGCTAGCCTCCTCGCTTTTGAAAAACCCAAGACAGGTGCTGGCTTGCTTAGCGTTCCTAACGAGCGGTCGGTAGTCCTTTTTTCTGGAACTTATTTTACGTCCCACATTTCGGGACTGAGCGGATAGCCGAGCATATTGCGAGCGAGGCCGACGACGTGCCGGTTCTCAGCATCGAGATATTGCGTGTAGTACAGCGGGACAATCGGAGCCTCGTCGTCGATGATCTGTTGCATTGCGCGAAAATCGCTAGCGCGGTTCACTTCGTCCGCAGTAGACGCTTGATCTCTATACGCAGCGTCGAAACGAGGATCGCAAAAGCGGAATATATTGGTTCCATTCGCCCCTACTTGGCTGCATGCGAAATCCACGCTCTGCTCCGGGTCGGCGCCGCCGATCCAGCCCTGCTCGGCGACGTTAAACCTGCCCGTCCTGAGCGGGCCATTAGGCGCGTTGAAGATGCTTGCAGGGAACGATTTTACCGTCGAGCCGATTCCCGCCGCTTGAAGTTGCTGCTGCACGAGGGCTGAAAAAACGCCGGAACTCCCAATCTGCGCGACGATCAACACATTGAGCGGAACGCCATCCTTTTTACGCTGACTTCCGGACCACTCCCAGCCGGCCGACTTCAAGAGGAGATCTGCTTTCGAAACGTCACGAACGGCTGGTTCGAGGCTGGTGTCGTGCCAGGAAAGCACCGGCGGTAGGAATGCCGCGGCCGGAGGGCTGAAGATATGCAGCGCGCGACCTATCATTTTAACGTCAATCGCATTAACTATTGCTCGCCGAACCCGAACATCGTTTGTCGGGGCGGCCGACGTTTGAAGTGATAAATAGTCCATTCCATTGATCGGAGTCGCTACGATTCGCAATCCGGAATCCGGACGGATCTGTGCCGCGAGACTGGACGGTACGCGTGCCACATCAACCTCGCCCGAACGCAGGGCGACTGCAACGGAGCTTAGGTCCGGCATGATTCGTACATCGATTCGCTTCAGCTTAGGCCGAGGCGCGAAATAGGCGTTGGGCTCGAAAACGATTCGATCTCCACGGAACCAACGAGTCACACGGAAGGGTCCCGTGCCGAACGGAGTCTGTTCCCACGCCGACCCTCGAAGCAGCGTCGTCTTGAATGCATGCGCCGGTAAGATGCCGAAAGCAAAATCGGACTCTGCAAAAAGCTCGCGTGTAGCCGCATTCCAAGGTTCTCGGAGCTTGACGACGACGGTCTGTGGGTTCGGCGTAGTGAGCGAAACGATGCGTCTATAGGCGTCTTCGATGACGGGGTTTCGTGGATCCATAATAGCATGATAGGTAAATGCCACATCCGCCGAACGGAGCGGGACGCCATCGGCGAATCGAACGTTATCCCTGAGATGATAAACGATCGTTCTTCCGTCGGAAGAAATGTCTCCGTTTGCACGAGATGGAACGCGCGTTACTAATACCGGTGTGATCTTGTTGTCGCGTGATATGCCGACCAGAGTCTGGACGACGAGAAGATCCAGGCCGATCGTATCTTGATCGTGAGCCAGCAACGGGTTAAGTGAAGATGGTTCCGACCAGTCCGCGATGCGCAGGACGTGCGGCTCGGATATGCGCTCCTGGTTCGCTGCCGTGCACGAAGCGAGAATCGCTCCGCTTATCGCAAGGATGACTCCGCGAAGAAACTTGATCACGGTGTCACCTCCAGCGCTTTGCTACGGTTTAAAACGGCAGCCGCGTCACGCATGTCCATCTGC
Source organism: Candidatus Cybelea sp. (assembly GCA_036489315.1). Classification (NCBI taxonomy): domain Bacteria; kingdom Bacillati; phylum Vulcanimicrobiota; class Vulcanimicrobiia; order Vulcanimicrobiales; family Vulcanimicrobiaceae; genus Candidatus Cybelea; species Candidatus Cybelea sp. The sequence goes on along the minus strand of DASXFZ010000055.1, from coordinate 86,818 downwards.
GCTCCTTCTTGGCGCAGCGCAGCGCGCCGCGTTTCCGGCATGGCAGCTTCCAGCTTCGTCACGGCCATCTCGTATGCGATGCTGTCGTGAAGCTCCCGGCCGCTTTCTCGAAAGAGCCGATCGGCCATCCCCAAAAGACGAAGAGCGAGGTCGGATTCTCCATCCGTTGCTTTGACGGCGGCGATGCCGTGAAGGGCGCGTGCGATGTAGTCTTTGGCATGAAGCTCGGAAGCATCGTGAAGGGTCGCCATGAAGCCCTCAAGCGCTGCGTGGAAGCGGCCTTCCTCTAAGTCAACGGTTGCCAGCCCGTGCCTCGCCGCGCAAGCTCCATATCGGTCGCCTTGGTGAAGCCGCTCCGTAAGCGTCCGCTCGAACAGCCTCCGCGAGCTCTCGAGATCGCGCAGCCCTAACTTCACCCATCCTATCGCCATCGAGACGTCGCCGAGGATGCGGGCTTCGCCTAGGCGCTGCGCGCGCTCCATGGCGTCTTCGAGCAGCTGGAGAGCCTGTTGAAGATCCCCGCGCTGGCGCGCCAACATTCCGAGATTCCCAAGGCACAGCATCTCCGCACGCGCGTCACCCGATTCGATAAAATGTGGAAAGCTTTCGCGGTAGAGAGCTTCAGCCGTATCAAGGTGACCCTGGCGATGTTGAACCTCGGCAATGCGAAAGAGCGCCTGAGCGATCCCTTCGCTGCTATCGAGTGAGCGAAAGATGCCGAGGGCCTCATTAGAAAGCCTTAGCGATTCATCTAAGTCATCTTGCAACGTAGCGAAACTCGCACCTAGGCAAAGGAGACGTGCGCGGTCAGAATCTTCCTTCTCTGCGAGGCTGAGAGCGCGTGTTATCCAGGACCGGCCTTCAGTAATATTTCCGCGCATTCGCCAATCGGACGAAAGCGTACGAACCAGACGCACTGCTTCTGGTTGCTCGTTTGCGAAATACCATTCGAGCATCAACCGAAGGTTAGGTGTGTCGTTATCGAGCATTGCCGGGGGCGAGCCGTTGCCGTAGGCGTCTGCCGCTTGCAATACGATCGACGCGTAATAGCCTGCGTGTGCGGCCTCGGCTGCCGCTTCCTCGTTCGACTGCCTGAGCTGCTCGCGGCCGTACTCGCAGACTACCTCCAGTAGGCGATAGTAGGCATCGCCGTCGTGATCCTCGGCCTCGAGAAGCGACTTGTCGATGAGGGAATCGACGATCTCGTTGGCGTTCGCGATTTCTGGCGCCACCGCACTAATCGCGTCAAGGGTGCATGCGCCGCCAAACACCGAGAGCGCCCGCAGCACTACGCGCTCGTCGTGGGAGAGCAGGTCATAGCTCCAAGCTATCGTTTCGCGCAGAGTCCGGTGCCGCGAGGTCTCCGTCGAATCTTTGCTCGAAAGCGTGAGCGCGGACCTGAGGCGGCGTTCCAAGTGCTCCAGGGTCATCGAGGAGAGGCGAGCGCACGCGAGTTCGATCGCCAGGGGCATGTTTTCGAGCTTCGCGCAGAGCGATGCCATCGCAGAACCGTCAGAATCGTCAAGCGTAAGCATTGGCGCGATCTGGCGCGCGCGCTCCAGGAAAAGCGCTCGACCCTCGGTCAGCGGTCCGAGCCGATAAATCTGTTCTCCGACCACGTGCAGTGGCTCACGGCTCGTCGTCAAGATACTTACACCAGGTGACTTCGAGAGGACATTTTTCGCGAGGAGGGTTACGCCACCGATCAGATGCTCGACGTTGTCGAGGATTAGGAGGAGAGTTTTGTCGACGAGGTGCTCCAGTAACGTCGCCTCTATTTGCTCACCGGCGCGTTCGCGAACGCCTAAGGCATCGGCAACGGCTTGCGGAATGAAGTCGGCATTGCGAACCGGGGAAAGGTCTACCAACCAGCGCCCATCCAGATAGCGATCTGCGGCAGTCGCACAAAGTTGTAATGTCAGTCGGGTCTTTCCAATACCACCCGGGCCAACGATCGTCAGGAGCCGGCCGCGAGAAAGCAGAGTACTGACCTGCTGCAGCTCGAGCGTACGCCCCACGAAGGTCGAAATCTGCGTGGGCAAATTGTTGGGGCGCGAGTCGAGCATCTTCGGCGCGGGAAAATCAGCGCGCAGGCCCGGCGCTATCACTTGGAAACCAGCCTCCGGTCTGCTGAGGCCCTTTAGCCGAATCAGGCCAACGTTGCGGAGCGTGACCCCTTCCGGAAGTGCGTCCTGGAGCAGAGCGGCAGTTGCTTCGGATAAAAGGATCTGCTCTCCGTAGGCGGCCGACATCAGTCGCGCAACACGGTTTGTCGTCGCCCCGAAGTAGTCGCCGTCACGCTCGGTACAGACACCGCTGTGAATACCTATGCGGACGCGCACTGCACCGGTCTCCGCCGGCCATGCGTGATCGTGCAAGGCGCGCTGAAGTGTGATGGATGCGCTAAGCGCGTCCTCTGGATCTCGGAACACCGCGCAAAAGGCGTCGCCGACGGTTTTGAATACGGCACCGCCGCTCGAAGCGATCGTCGAACGGACCAGGTTATCGTGCTGCGATAACGCCTCACGCATCGCCAACGGATGGCGTTCCCAAAGCTGGGTACTGCCTTCAATGTCGGTAAATAAAAGCGTAACCGTTCCGCTCGGAAGTACCTCGGACGCCATTAGAAGGTATTCGTGCTTTGCGAGCCTCTGCCTCGCGGCTAACGGCTCAGTTGGGTCTAGGCGCTAGGGTCTCCCCCTTTGCGATGTCGAAAAGCCAGGAACAAATGGCCCGAGTAACTGGGATTGGCGGAGTGTTCATTCGCGCGCGGGATCCCGCAGCGCTCGCGAAATGGTACGAGAAGCATCTCGGAATCGTTGAGAAACCGGGCGAAGGGATCTCATTCCGTTGGTCGGAGGATCCCGATCCAAATGCGCTGACGGTCTTCAGTATCTTCGATGCCGATGACGACTACTGGGAACGCACGCAGCCGGTGATGCTCAACTTTCGGGTCGACGGCCTCGACGAACTGATCGCTAAGCTCGCTGGCGCAGGGGTTACCGTTCTAGAAAGAGCCGAGGACCACGAGTACGGGCGGTTCCGCTGGATCGTCGACCCCGAAGGCAACCGCATCGAGCTCTGGGAGCCGCGCCCCCATTAGCAGGGCCGAGGAACCTATCTTCTAGGGGCTCGGCTTGAAGTCTGCGCGGAAGAGGTACGCTCCCTCGACGGGCGCGCAGTCGGCGATCTCGGGCGAGTACTTGCTCTTGCGAGCCGCTTCGAGGACGGCAGTGTCGGCGGTTTTATTGCCGCTCGACTTCACGACGGATGTTTTGAGGACATGGCCGTCGGGCGCGAGCGTCACTAAGACCTCGGTTGTTCCGGAAACCGCCAGCCCGTGCGGCAGCATCGGCGGCGCGGGGTCGGTAGCGGATGCCTCGACGACCGGATGAGCGCACGTCGCCGCTACCACAAGCCTTTTTGGCACCGCGGGCGTGAGGGCGAGAGCAGGAGAGAGTGCTTGCAGCACGATCGTTGCGATGAGAAACAGCATGACGGCACCTCCGATGGCAAAGGAGTTGATGGTAAGGCGGCGCGGTTCGTTCGAACCCAAACGTTCGATACGCTCGATGAGGGTGCGCCGCGAGTGAAACGCGGTCGGGGTTAAGAGCGGAGCGTTTCGCGAGCGAACCGATTGCGCGAGCAACGCGAGACACGCGGCGTACTCGCCCGGACTGCCGACGCTCTCGACGACCCAATCGTCGCAGGCGGCCTCGCGTTCGAGGCACAGGTTGCGCCCCGCAAGGTACACCCAGGGATTGAGAATCAGCAGCGCTTCGACTGCGCGGGCAATCAGATTGCAGAGTGGATCGTAACGGCGGATATGCGCGCGCTCGTGCGCGACGATCCGCTGCAGGTTCGCAGGGGTGAGCTCGTTTGCAATCGCGCTCGGGATTACGATCGCCGGGGAAAGGATGCCCGCGACGATCGGCACGCTGAGATCGTCGCACACCCAGACGTCACGGCCGGCGCCGGCGAGGGGCCGCAACGCCCGCCGGATCGCGTAGACCCTAAAAAAGCTGACCGCGAGACGGATCAACGCGAGCACCGCCGCAGCAAACCAAAAGCCGAGCAAGACCGGCGCGGCCCACGAAAACACCGCGTCGGCGTGCGAGACGAAAGAGCCCGCCGGGACCAAGGTAATTTTGACGGCCGATCCCGCGCCGTGCGATTGCACGAGGCCGGCGAGCGACGCGCCCGCGTGCGATGCGGTTGCTAGGATCGGAACGATTACCAGCGCCAGCAGCGTCGCAAACCAAATGGCGTAGCGCGTGGCGGCATTGGAACGGGGAATCAGGCGCGTAACCAGCCACGCGATCGCGACCAGCGGCGCTCCCTGCCACAAGCCATTGAGAAGCACGCCGGCAATCACGAGCGTTCCTTTCGCTTGCGCGCGATCAGCCGTTTGATCTCGGCCAACTCGTCTGAGGAGAGCCGTTCGCCGTCGAGCAGCGTTACCGCGAGCGCTCCGGGCGAGCTGCCGAAGAAACGGTCGAGCACGTGCCGCACGGCGGATCGTGCCGCGTCGCTTCGCCGGATCGCCGGGCGGTAAACGAAAGCGCGCCCAACTTCGTCGTGCGTAAGGTGTCCTTTTTGCTCCAGCGTACGCAGCGTGGTGAGCACCGTGCTATAGGTAAGGGGCGGCGGCTCGAGTCCCTCGACAACCTCGGCGACGGTTCCCTGCCCGTTGCGCCAAAGCACCTCCATGAGCCGCAGCTCGTGATCGGTTAGGACGACCGCTTTTCGGCGAGACACTTCGCGCAAATCCTCCAGAGCTATTAGATTGTAATAGAGACTACCACCGACGGCTCGCGTTGTCAACTAGATTCCTAATAGTATAGTCTGCGGCGGCCGGACCGCAGCTCCGCCGCCGAGAAGCGCCGCAAGATGAAAGCACATGCTCTTCGGCCCTTCGCGTTGGAACGGTTCTTCGCGCGCTACGAATTCACCACACGTTACCTGCTTTGCTCGAGCGACCCCGAATCGATGCCGATAAGCGAGCTGCTCGCGCTCGAACCCGGTGCGGATCGCCGGCTCGCCGAGTTGCGGCTCGGATATATCGACTCGCGCGGGACTCCAGAGCTGCGTAATGCTATCGCCTCGCTTTACGAAAACCGCGGCGCAGAACAGATCCTCGCGCACAGCGGCACCCAAGAGCCGATCTTCGCCTTCATGCACGCGATCCTCGAGCCCGGGGATCATCTCGTCGTGCAGTTCCCGGCATATCAGTCGCACTATTCGATTGCAGAGAGCCTCGGTGCGCACGTCACGCGCTGGGATGCCGATCTCGACCTCGGCGGAGCGCCCGATGTGGGCGAGCTCGAACGCCTGGTCCGTCCGAAGACACGCGCGATCGTCATCACCACCCCGAACAATCCGACCGGCTACCAGTTCACCCGCCGCGCGCTTGACGCGATCGTCGAAATCGCGCGCAAGCGCGGCATCTGGCTGCTGGGCGACGAGGTCTATCGCGGCACCGAGCGCGAGGCGGAGCGGCTGCCGGCAGCCGCCGATCTCTACGAACGCGGCGTCTCGCTGGGGGGCACGGCCAAAGCCTACGGGCTCGCCGGCTTGCGAATCGGCTGGGCCGCCGCGCAGGATGTGTCGCTGTTGGACGAGATGGCCTCGATCAAAGACTATCTGACGATCTGCAACAGCGCGCCGAGCGAACTGCTCGCAGCGCTTGCTTTGCGCCACGCCGGCGAGCTCTGGGAGCGCGTGGCGCGCATCACCTCGCGGAATCTCGACCTGCTCGACGGTTTTTTCGCCCGTCGCGCCGATCGTTTTCGCTGGACGCGGCCGCTTGCGGGTACGACGGCGTTTCCGCGTTATCTCGCCGGCAGCAGCGAAGCCTTCTGCACGCGCTTGGTCGAACGCGCGGGGGTGCTGCTTTTACCAAGCACCGCATTCGACGCCGGCGACGCGCATTGCCGTCTCGGATACGGTCGAGTGAATCTGCCCGAAGCGCTCGCGGCCCTCGACGAATTCATGAATTTGGACGGCTGAGAAACTGCAGGGCCCCTCGCCCGCAAAAAGAACCGTCAGCCATGGCGGCATTCTTCGATCGTTCACGCTCGATTGCAAACCCCGGCTTCAATCGCTGGCTCGTTCCGCCCGCGGCGCTCTGTATCCACCTTTGCATCGGCGAGGTGTATGCATTTAGCGTCTTCACCAAGCCGATGTCGCAGGCGATCGGCATCACCGCGCCCGCGGCAACCGATTGGTCGGTGCCGCCGATTGGCTGGATCTTCAGCATCGCGATCGTCTTTCTCGGACTCTCGTCGGCCGTGTTCGGCAAGTGGGTCGAGCGTGCCGGCCCGCGTGCGGCGATGTTCGTTGCGGCGCTTTGCTTCTGCATCGGTTTGGTCGTCGCGAGCCTCGGCATCGACGCGCATCAGCTGTGGCTCGTCTATCTCGGCTACGGCGTGATCGGCGGCTGCGGCTTGGGCATCGGTTATATCTCGCCGGTCTCGACGCTCGTAAAGTGGTTTCCAGACCGGCCTGGTCTGGCGACGGGAACCGCGATCATGGGCTTTGGCGGAGGCGCGCTGATCGGTGCGCCACTCTCCGTGCTGCTAATGAAGCATTTCGCTAATGCAGCGAATACCGGCGTCGCGCAGACGATGATCGTGCTCGCGATCGTCTACTTCGTTTGGATGTTCGCCGGCTCGATGATCGTGCGCGTTCCACCCGAGAACTGGCAGCCGCAAGGGTACGTCGCGCCTACCGCCTCCCACGGCCTCGTTACGACGCGCAACGTCGTGCTCGAGCAAGCGCTTGCGCACGCCGCAGTTCTACGTGCTCTGGTTCGTGCTCTGTTTGAACGTCACCGCCGGCATCGGCGTGCTCGGCCAAGCCTCGCTGATGATTCAGGAGATGTTCGGGGTAACCGCGGTTGCCGCCGCGGGCTTCGTGGGGCTCATGAGCATCTTCAATATGGCCGGCCGCATCGGCTGGGCCTCCGCGTCGGATTTCATGGGACGCAAGACGACCTATACCATATTCTTCATCCTCGGCGCGATACTCTACGTGCTCGCGCCGAGCTTCGGGCACATGCACGCGATCGTGCTCTTCGTGCTCGCGTTCCTGATCATAATCAGCATGTACGGCGGCGGCTTCGCGACGATCCCAGCCTATCTGCGCGATCTCTTCGGCACCGTCAACGTCGGCGCGATTCACGGAGCGCTGCTCACCGCGTGGTCTGCCGCGGGCGTGCTCGGGCCCGTGCTCTTCAACTACATTCGCGAATATCAGATCAATCACGGCGTTGCGAAAGCCGACGCGTACTCCGTCACCATGTACGTGATGGCCGGGCTGCTCGTCGTTGGATTGCTTTGTAATCTCGCCGTGCGACCCGTGGACGAACGCCGTTATCTGGAGACGCAGCATGCAGCAGACTAGGAGTTACACCGTCGCACTCGTGCTCGCTTGGCTTTGGGTTGGTATACCGCTTGCTTGGGGAGTTGCGCTGACGCTCCGTAACGCAGTCAATCTTTTCAAGTAACCACGGTGCGGAGGCCGTCTATTGCAGGCTCCGTGCGTCAAAAGGAGTTGGTAAAAGGGCTTCCATCTTGTAGCGCTGTACGACCTCTCCGGGTACAGCCGACAGCACCTCGATATCTCCGCAAAACTCCCACACGACCTGGCGGCACGCTCCGCACGGCACGACGCCTCTGTTATCTTCTGATACGATGAGAAGTCTTTTGAATTCGCGGTGCCCGTCGGAAAGCGCCTTGAAGAGCGCGACGCGCTCGGCACACATCGTCAAGCCGTAGGAAGAATTTTCGATGTTTGCCCCGGTTACGATTTGGCCATCGGCGGTTTCGAGGGCCGCACCAACCGTAAAGTGTGAAAATTCGGCAGAAGCGTTCTTTCGCGCTGCATCTGCCGCTGCGAGCAACTCCGTGTCGCTGTTCATGCCCAACCTCCGGTCAATATCTCGTAGATGTAGGCTGCGGAGACGGACGCCATGTCCATCGCGGCTTGATCGTGGAAACGGCTCTCAACCAGCGACTTGTTGCTGTCGCACGAAAGCGTCCCGAGCGGCGCGGTCTCGTGGTCCGACGATTCGAAGCTCCTGATCGGCGCGGCCAGCACGCTTTTGAGCTCCTGCCAGACTCTTACGTTGGGCGGATAGTCGCCGTTGATATGTACGTCGTTTTTGTCGATCCAGTTCCCTTTGAAGGCTCGCACGACGACAAACTTCTCGGAGTCGGGGCCTTGGCAGGGGATTGGATCGTACGTATCCGCGTGGCGGTGCATGCTCCAAGTCTCGTACGGGAGCAGCCTCTTGGTTTTGCGGTCGTAGAGCCGGCACGCCACGCGAATCGTCGCGCCGTCGCTGGTCATCGTGAGGGCGTGGCCTAATACCGCGAGCAGCTGCCGTACGTGCTGCGACTTGCGGGACGATCGTGAGCTTTGCATGAGGCGGGCGGCGACGGCGGTAAACGCGACGGCCAGAGTCGCTAGTCCCAGCGTATCGAGCTCGTTTCTGAAGAAGATTGCTCCCATGCCGAATGATGCAAAGTCCAGCTCCATCGCGCGGCCGCGATCCCACAGGAGCGCTCCGAGCAGGCATATGAGGAGCGCGGCGATTAGATTGCTGAAGCCGTTGAAGAGGTCGGAATAACCGCGGACGAGCCGCCGCAACGCGCTCACTAGTACAAGATGGATGGGAGATATGGGCCGGAGGGTTCCTGATACAGCCCGCGCGACATGAGCGTCATCGTCATGAGGACCCGCATGCCGTGATCCAAGCACCAGCGAAAGAGCCGGTAGTTGCGAATCGGCACGAGCACACCGAGGCTCGGCAGCCGGGGGACGGTCAACAGCAGCGCGCAGATAGCGTCGGTCGTCTCGCCGGCAGAGTGACCGAAGTAACCCAGGCCCGAGGTGTACGCGCGGATTGCGCCCTCGCGTTCGGCGACGAACGCCGCGTTCGCCGCGGCGGCGGCCGCAAGCTCCGCGCCCCGATCGAAGCCGTGCACGCCCGTGCATATCTCGTTGCACGCGCGCAGATCATCGGGTCTGAGAGGACGAACGGTGTAGCCCGTTAGGTTCGAGTCCGCCGCGTCGCCATCCATCACGGCGAGCTCTTCGCGCGACGCGAAGCCCAGTTTGGTGTAAAGCGAGAGCGAACGTGAGTGATAGGCCGCTTGCACGAGGCGCACGCCGGGGAAGCCGCGCGCGTCGCTGCGCTCGATCACCGCGTCCATCAGCCGGCGCCCGAGGCCGCCGTCCTGGACTGCTGGATCGATCGTGATGGGGCCGATCCCCGATATCGCGTTGCGTTCGTCGAGCCAGTTGCTGCCGATGACCGCGCCGTCGCGCTCGGCGACGACGCCGTAAAATCCGGGACTGTCGTGGAGCGTCTCCATGATGCCGGCGCCGGCCTCGGAGCTCGGCAAATCGGGCGGGAAGCCGTGCCGCTGCGCGATCGCACGAAAGGCTTCGTAACAAATCCGTCCGCACGGTGCGATATCTCGCGGCTCGAATTGCCGGACGACGACCGATTTTAGCTTGGCCACGCCGCCAGGTTCGCTCTTTTAGTAGGGCATCTCCTCATCGCAGAGCCCGAAATAGTGGCCGAGCTCGTGAATCAGCGTCTCGCGCACCTCGTCTACCGCTTCGGCGCGGTTGCGCGCGACGCGGTTGATCGGGCCGCGGAAGACGGCGATTTCGTCGGGAAGAAGCGGGGCGTCGTGCGATCGTTCGGTGAGGGCGACGCCGCGATAGATGCCGAGCAGCTCGTCATCGTCCTCCCCTTCCGTGCTCTCGAAGTCTTCGTCGGTCGGCTCCTCCTCGACCGCGATGGCCACGTTCTTGATGAGGTCGTTGAAGCGCTGCGGAAGTGATTCCAGCGCCTCCTCAACGACCCGCTCGAACTCGTCGCGGCTTAGCGCTTCCAAAACGCTTCCGAAGGACCGGGCGTGGAGGCCGGCCCGGGCGCCGGAGTCGGCGTTCTCATGCCCCGACTTCCTTCGCACGATCGGCGAGGCCCTGTTGGGTTCCCAGGTTGCTTCAAGGATTTGCTCGGAGAGACGGTGCTACCATTGCTTGGCTTTGCGTTCCCACGCTCTTCGCCGCGTCGAACTCGACGGCGAATACGATCTCAGCCGAAAGGAAGAGGTCGCCGCGCTCTTTGCGCGCCTGGTGCCCGACGGGCCGGCGTCGGTCGACATGAGCCGAGTGACATACATCGATTCGACGTTTCTGCACCAGCTCGCGCTGCTGCACTTTCGTTTCAAAGATTTTCCGGTCACGCTGATCAACATCCGCCCCAACGTTAAGCGGATCCTCGACATCGTGAAGTTCGACCGGCTCTTCCGCTTCGCGGGCGAGCCCGACCTCAACTTCTGAAGCACATTTCTAGCGAACCTGCGAGCGGATCAGCCGCGTTGCCGGCGAGTTGGTCATGTCTTCGAGCAGCGACTGCAGCGGCGCCACGTCGACGGCGATGAAGCCTCCTTGCGGGTGGTCGAGGTCGACGATCGTAAAGACCGTCGCCGCAAATAAGAGGCAGAAGATCGCCGAGAGCAGGGCATGCGGCTCCTTAGCGTAGCCGAAGGTCAATCCGAAAAGAAACGCCCCGACGATCGTGCAGAGGACGATGATGAAGATGATCGGCCGCGGCACGTGGTTGCTCAATGCGGCGAGCTGCTCTTCGGAGGCGTTGATCGTCTCGACGACCGAGCGCGTTACGTCGGCAAAGAGCGTACTGCGCGGATCGCGCAAGACCGCGTTCGTCGCCATCGTCCAGAGCTCGCCTTGCAGCTGCTTACCCTCGTCGATCGCGGCCCGCTCGGCGTTGGGATCTTCGACTTCGTCGTAGCTCTTGAGCCGCGCGCGCGTATACTCGACGAGCGCGTGCCGGAAGGGAACGCTCTGCGCCCCGGGCAGGAACGCGGCGCGCAGAAACGCGGTTCGAATGGCGTCGGCCTCGGTCACGACGAGGCTCCGGCGAGCCTCGTACCGGCCGGCCGCAAACGAGAAGGAGAAGCCCAGAATCAGCGCGATCAGCGCGAAGATCGCCGCCTGTCCCAAGCCGTATGCCCAACCGGCCTTGTCGTGCTGATTCCATCGCGATCTTGCGGAGTAGAAATAGCCGCCGGCAAGCGCCAGCAGCGAGATCGGGAAGACGATGACGAAATAGATGAGCGGGTCGGGTCTGGTCGTCAAGTTCTCAAACATGTTCGGGCATCCACTCCTTTGCTTCCAAGTCTGCGCCGTAGGCCACGAGAACGTCCGTTTCGAAGAGCGCCATAATGAAGCTTTCCGAGCGATTCGACGACGCGGTCGCCTATGCTAACCGCGTGCACGGCAATCAGCGGCGGAAGGGCACCGAAGTTCCCTACCTGAGCCACCTGCTGGCGGTCGCGAGCCTCGTGCTCGAATACGGCGGCGACGAGGAGGAGGCGATCGCGGCGCTCCTGCACGATGCGCCCGAGGATCGCGGCGGCGCACCGGTGCTCGAAGAAATTCGCGAGCGTTTCGGGGGCCGGGTCGCGGGCATCGTCGAGGGATGTTCCGACTCGCTGGTCGAGGATCCGCGGCAGAAAGAGCCGTGGCAGTTTCGTAAGGAGCGCTACCACGAGCATCTGCGCGAAACCGGCGATTCTTCCGTGCTTCTGGTCAGCGCCGCGGACAAGCTGCACAACGCGCGGGCGACGCTGGGCGACGTGCAGCGTTTCGGCCCGACGGTCTGGAATCGGTTTCATTCAACGCCGGAGCAGGCGCTTTGGAACTATCGCGAGCTGCTTGAGGCGTATCGCGCGTCGGCAGATCCGCGCGTGCAGCACGCGGTCGCCGACCTGCAGCCGCTCGTCGACGCGCTGGCCGAGGTCACGTAGCCGGCGGATCGAGCATCTCCGGCGTCAGCTCCCAGCGGGCGCGTATTCCCAGTTTGCTAAAGGCCGCTTCGACGTGGTGCTCGATCGTCCGAACGCTGACCTCGAAGACCGTCGCGATCTCACGGTTCGACCGTTTCGCGGCAACGAGTCGTGCCACTTCGCGCTGGCGCGGGGAGAGGCGTGCGCCGAACGGTGCGTACTTCGCTTTATACGTTTCGCCGGCGGCCAGACGCGCGACGTCCGCCGTCGCACCGCACTGGGCGTAGACGCGCGCGGCCGCGCGTGGATTCCCCGCGAGCTCGAGCGCGCCGGCTTGATAGAGGCGCCAGCCGATCTCGCCAAATCGCGCCGCAGCCTTCGAGGCGAGCTCGGCAGCGGCAGCGTGTCGCCCCTGCCGGCTCAGGAGCGTCGCTTTGCAGAACGCAACGTGCGCCTGGGCGCTGGGCGCGAGCGCAGCGGTGAAATAGCGTTCGGTCTGTTCGACGGCCCGGGCGGCGCACCCGATCGCCGCGACGCGCGCGGCCCAAAGTTGAATCGCCGTATATGGATCGATAAACTCCTCGCTGACGCAGCGCTCGAGGACGCCGCGAAGGTCTTTGCTCATGCCGCGAACCTGCATCACCTCGCCAAAGCCGGCGAGGAGCATTCCGCAAGATTCCGCGTCGTTCGCGCGGATTGCATCGTGCAGGAGCTGCGAGTCGAAAAACGCATCGACGAGCGCAAGATCGCCGGAGCGCATGCCGATCGTGACCGCGGCGCTCGCATCGAAGGCTTCGCTATGGCGGCCCGATGCGCGCCAGGCCGCGTGCTCGTGGAAGAGCCGCTTGGCGTCGGCCACGTCTCCGGCGAGCAGCGCAATTCGCATGCGTTCCTTCAGCGCTCGATGGCGCAGATCGTTGACGGTGCCCTCTCTCTTTGCCGCGACCGCGTCCGCGCGCTCGGCGTACTCGCGAGCGAGGCGCAGGTCGCCGAAACGACACGCGATTTCGACGCCGGAGCCGTAGGCGGAGACCGCGGCGCGTAGGGCGGGCATACGGTTCGCGGCTTCAACGGCTTGGTCGATCACCGCGAGCGTACGGCGCAGCGGCGTTACGAGCGCTTCGATCTCAGCTTTTGCGATGAAATAGCGGAGCCGGGCTTCGTCGTTTTCAAGGCGATCGAACGGTACTTTAGTGAAAAGCCGAGTGGCGTCGCTGAGGCGCCCGGTATATGAGAGCCAGTAGGCTAGCGTCAGCATCGCGACCCACTTGCGGTTCTCGCTGTTCGGAAGGCCGAGTTCCCCAAATCGTGCGATCGTCTCTTCGATATTACCGAGGTCTCCTTCGATCAGTTGAGCCAAGAAGAGATAGTCGAGGGCGTTGGAGACGGTCTCGGCCTCCTGCGACGCGTCCAATGTCTCGACAACAGAGCGAGCGACCGACGACATGCGCCGGAAATCGCTCGTATTGATATAGCAGCGCATCGTCTGCTTCATGCAGGCGACCCACCTGGCGCCGCCGCGCTCCGCGTGCGCGGCGGCGCGAACGTAAAACTCCGCAGCCGCCGCGAAGTCGGCCGAATCCCCAAACTGATCGGCGGCCCGCATGAACGAGGCCGCGGCACACTCGTGGTCTTCGACGATTTCGGCGTGGTGCGCCAGAAGGGAGACGGTTCGCGTGTCCGCCTCGCGCTCGCCGCCGAGCCGCTGGACGACGCGCTGGTGGAGTATTTCACGTTTGATGCTGACGACACCCGAACAGAGCGCCTTGCGTAAGGCCTCCCGCCGAAAGGCAAACCAGCCGGAAGCAGCGTCTTGCTCGAAGAGTACGCCGAGATCGCTGGCGCGCTGTAACGCGTCGGCCACCTCGATGCGCGGGCGGTCGACGATCTCCGGGAGCCACTCGCCGCGAAACGTATCGCCGATGATACTGCACGCCGATAGGATCTCGAACTCTGCTCGCGACAGATCCGCGCGGATTTGCGCCGCCGCCGCTCGCGCGCTCTCGGGAACGAGCGGCGCATCGCGTCGCGGCTGGAGCGCGTTGCGGACAAGCTCGATCGCAAACCGCGGGTTTCCCTGGGCGGTTCGAACGATCTCATGCACGTCGTCGTTCGAGAGCGCGCGCACGCCGGCGAGGCTCCGGACCAGCACTTCGGTGGCGGCTTCGTCGAGGGGGCTTAGGCGGCGCGCAACGATGCGGCCGCGCCACCCATCTTCCTCGGCGGTGCCGACTACGGCCAGCCGGTGGTGCCCCGTCAGTGCTACGAGGCCATTTAGCGTCGCACGTTCGCTCGCATCGGCAAGATGGACGTCGTCGACCAGCAATGCGACCGGCCGATGCCTCGCGCGTTTCGCCAACGCCTCGAGCAGAGCGGCCGTACGCTTTCGCCCGCCGTCCGCTTCGCGCGGCACGCGAAACGCAACGGCTAGCTGCGAGGCAAGATCGGGTCCGAACTGCGCGGGTGCCCCACAGCGAACGCTTACGAGCTGGACTGAGCGGCTGTTTCTAGCACACTCGCGCAGGAGCCGCGACTTCCCGATGCCCGGTTCGCCGAGCCAGACGAGAGCCGACCCATCCCCCAGCGCGGCATCGTGCACTAGGCTGCGAACGGAGTCGAGCTCGGCTTCGCGTCCGACGTAGTAAGGGGAATCGGCGACGGCATCTCTTGCCATGAGAGCGATTTCCAATCGCACGTGACCTCCGCCCGCAATCGCTTTGCAGTCATCTAGGTAATTACCTAGGTGTGGCGAGGGAAGGCCGATTCATAATGAGCCATGCGACGACTATCTTTTGCCTTCATAGCGCTGCCCGCCATCGCGTTCTTGGCGGGATGCGGCGGCCTCTCTGCGCCCGGATCGCGAGCGCCGGCCGCATCGAGCATGCTCCCGCCTGCAGCGCGGGCGGCTCACACGCGAACGCTGCCTTCACAGCTCCTTTTCGTCACCCAGGAAGACGGAACCGTTGGGATCTACTCGCTCAAGGATCCGAAGAGCGGCCCGATCGCAAAGATCACCGGCCTTGAAGCAAATCAGGATCAGATGACAGTCGACGCCTCCGGTAATCTTTTCGTCGTCAACAACGGTGCGTACGGCAATTACTTCTACGTCTCGGAGTTCGCACCGCCGTATACGGGAGCTCCGACGATTCTCAACACTTATTGGAAGGGCCAGATCTTCTTTCCGGTCGGCATAACCGCCGATGCCAAAGGCACCGTCTACGTCTCCTCGTGTGGGACTCGCTGTTACGAAACGGCCGCGGTGTACGTCTATCCGGCCGGCGCGACCTCGCCCACGAAGGAGATCACAACCCATGGATTCAGCAACCTTGCCGGCTTGGCCGGCGACGCAAAGGGCGACCTCTACGCCGTCAACTACAACGCCGAAACGGGCGCGGCCGACGTATACGAAGTGCGCGCGGGTTCGAGCAAACCGAAGCCGCTCCACCTGCACGCACTCATCTCCGCCGGCGGCGGCAACGGCGTGGCGCTCGACGCGAACGGCGATCTCTATGTCGGCTCGACCGGCCTTGGCGATTACATCTCCGAGTTTCGTCCCGGCGCCCGCTACGCGTTCAAAGTCATCGACAACCTTCCGTTCGGCGCAACGCCGGGCATGATCGATGTCGGCCCCGACGGCAACCTTTACGTTCCGCTCGCGTGCGAAGGCTCAGGTTGTGCGCCGATCTACGGGTATAAGCCTGGCGCACGCAAGCCGTTCGAAGAATTCGACGTCACGGGCTACGCGTACGTTCAAGCCGTTACGACCGCGCCGAACCTGCAGTTGGAAGGAAATAAATGATGACGATTCTCATGCGAGGGGCGGGTCTGGGCGCTCTCTGCGCGATGCTGACCGCTTGCGGCGCCGCCTCGCCCCAGTCTGATTTCGCGGCGCTCCCGAAGGGCGCGCCAAACGCGGCCGCCCATGCCGGCAAACACCTGATCTACATCTCGCTGCAGAACGCCTACACCGGCTATTCCCAAGTCAACGCTTACGCTGCGGCGGGTACGAAGCTGAAACGGGTCTCGACGATCACTTCCGGCCTCGCGCTTCCCGAAGGCATCGCTACCGACGGCGCCGGCAACCTCTACGTTGCGAACTTCGGCAGCAATAGCGTTACGGTCTATCCTCCGGGGCAGACGACGCCGAGCGTCACCTACACACAGGGAGTCAACCTGCCAAAAAGCGTCGCGGTGGGAAGCGACGGAACGCTCTACGTCGCCAACCAAGGCGGAGGTTCGAACTCGTTTGGGAGCGTTACGGAGTACTCCGCAGGAAGCGTGACGCCAAACGTAACGATCACGCTCCCCAATCAGTACGCGTTCGCGCTTGCCCTCGATTCGTCAAATAAGCTTTACGTCTCGTGGATCACGGGGTCGAGATACCTCGACAGCATCTATGAATATCCGACCGAAGGTTCGGGCAAAGGGAGCGATCTCAACCTCGATCTCGGAACGAACAGCTTTCCCGCGGAAGCGCTCACCTTCGATAGCCACGGCAACCTCATCGTACCGGTCAACAGTTTCTACGGCATCGATCCGAAATATCTGGCGGTCTTTCCTCCCGGCGCAACTAAGCCGAAGCGTAAGATCAGCTACGGACAAATGGCCAACGTCATCAGCGGCCTAGCCTTCGCGCCCGGCAGTCCGAGGGAGTTGTACCTGGTCTCGGAAAGCTATCAGAACCTGCTCCAGCTGAGCTATCCAAAAGGTCTTCCGCGCAACAACTACCCTCTGAACGAGCCTTGGGGCATCGCCTTCTCTCCGTAAATACTCTCGGCAAACGCTTCAGGCGGGCACCCGCGGCTAGCAGCGCGAGTGCCCGCCTGGGTTTTTGCGCGCCCCTATGCAGTCGGGGAACTGACTAGCCGATAAATAGGAACAGATGCCGAAATCTTGCGGGAGGTATCCGAGCAAGGGGCGCAGCGCGTCCGGCGATGTTGCGACGTTAACGCCGTCGAGCCGAATCGTGCCGCCGTCGATTTTCCGGCCCCGTTCGGGCCGCTTTGTTTCTTACGGGGCAGGATTTGCCCGCGCACGCTCGCAAGCCACGCCCAGCCGAGAACCACCGAGCCGGCCCGCGTAATGGGGCCGGCGCACTAAGTATTGGGGACGCGCATGCTCTCGCTAAATCAGCTCAACACGACAGCGGAGACCGAACCCCCCCGCGTCCTCGGCCAGGTCACGAAAATCACGGGGTCGGAGATCACGGTCGAAGGAAAGAGCGAGGATGCCAAAGGCGCGATCGGCGCCGGCGCCCTCGTCAAGATCTGCGGTTACCGCGATATCATCGGCATCGTCAACTCGATCGAGCTCAACGCCGGCCGTAACGGCTTTCTGCTTTCGATCGGTCTGGTGGGAGAGATCTCGACGGCGGCCGATCACGGCGCGGCGTTTCAGCGGGGCGTATCGCGCTTTCCCTCGCTCGGCGATGCGGTCATGACGGTTACGAGCAGCGACCTCCTGACGGTTTATGCCCGTCCGGCCGTGCCGAGCGTCCGAGTTGGGCGCTTGGGCAACAACGAGCTGCAGCCGGCGTTCGTGATGATCGACGAGCTGCTGGCCAAACACTTTGCGATCGTTGGTTCGACCGGCTGCGGGAAATCGTGCGCCGTTACCCTGATCCTTTCCGAAATTCTCGCCGCGCGTTCCAACGCGCACGTGCTGCTGCTCGATCCGCACAACGAATACTCGGCGGCCTTCGGCGAGCTGGCCGAGGTTGTCAACATCCAAAACACGCGCCTGCCATTCTGGCTGCTCAATCTGGAGGAGGCCGTGCAAATTCTCGTGCGCGGCGGTACGCAGCAAGAGCAAGAGACGCAGGCGACCATCCTCAAAGGCGCGCTGCGCCAGGCGCGCCACGCCTACGCCCACTCGCGCGATTACGCAGCATGGGTTACCGTCGATACGCCGGCGCCGTTCCCCGTGCCCGAGTTGCGCCGCAGCCTCCGCGAGGCGATGGGCCAGATTAACAAGTCCGACACGGCAGGACCGTACCGCCGGCTCGAAGCGCAGCTGACGTCGCTGATGGAGGACCGCCGCTTCGCGTTCATGTTTGCCGACGGCTTTGAGGCCGAAGACAATCTTTCGCAGATCGTCGGGCGTTTGCTGCGCATCCCGGTCGAAGGCAAGCCGATCACGATCGTCGATCTCTCCGGCGTGCCCTCTGAGATCGCCGACGTTATCGTCTCGCTGATCAGCCGCATGCTCTTCGATTTTACGCTTTGGTCGGATCCAAAGCTCCGTCCGCCGATTCTCTTGGCGTGCGAAGAGGCGCATCGTTATCTCCCGGCGACCGAAGGCGCGGCCTTTTCTGCTTGCCGCCGGGCGATCAGCCGGATCGCCCGCGAGGGACGCAAGTACGGTCTCTCGCTCGCGCTGATCTCGCAGCGGCCGTCGGAGCTCTCGCCGCAAGCCCTCTCGCAATGCGGCACCGTCTTCGCGCTGCGTCTCGGAAACGATCTCGATCAGCGCTTCGTCGAAGGCGCGTTGCCCGATACCGGCCACATGATGCTGAGCGCGCTCTCGAGCCTTCCTTCGCAGCAAGCCGTGGTCTTCGGCGAAGCGGTTCCGCTGCCGATGCACATCCGCTTCGACACTTTACCGCCGGAAAAGCGCCCGCGCAGCCACAGCGCGAGCTTCTCTGAGGCGTGGCAGAGCGATTCGGTGGGCGTCGACTTCCGCGACGAGGCGATTCGCCGCTGGCGCACCCGCACCGACTAGTGGCTGTTACGGGCCACTAGTCTACCAGACGGCGACGACCTTTTGCCGAACACAGACGCATGAAGCAGGCAAGTATTATTCTGGCCCTTGCCCTCCTCTCGCTTTCCGCGCGCGCGTTGGGAAGCGAGACGCCGGAGTCTTTCCAAAAGCAGTGTTCGGCGGCGGCCGCAGCGCACGACGATTCCGGCGTCATTACCTGGTGCCAGCGGGCGGCCTTTGCCTATGCGTCGGATGCCGGTTCAAAGACGGGCGAAGCTCGCTCGACTGCGCTCCTGCACGAGGCACAAGATATTCTCTACTTTAGCGCGAGCGAAGCCGCCATCGGCAATATCGGGATGGCGCAGAAAGCCGCAGTGCAAGGCCGCAACCTGTTCGATACGGTCGCGAGCGGCTCGAAGGACGACGCGACGACGGCCGCTGCGCGTGCCGGGCTGCGCGAGGCCGACACCCTTATCGAGAAGCTCGCGGCCAAGCAGCCGTAGATCCGCCGGGAGGGGTCGGCTCGGAGGCTCCGCAGAAGGTGGCGGCGTGAGCTGTTAGCCCATGGAGACACGAAAAATGTGGCGCTGGAACGTTGGCTTTTTGTTGGCGTTGACGTTGCTGGCCGGATGCGGCGGATCGGCGGCGACCAGCGCACCCCCGGCGGCGGCGATGCTGACCGGGCAAATGGCGAGCTCGCCGCTCGCGCACTTCGTGCCGGTACCGCCCGCGCGCGCGACGCCCCCAGGTCACTCTTGGATGCACCGTCCGAGACGGGTCAAGGATATGCTGCTCTACGTTTCGGACTGGGCGAAAAACGTCGTCAACGTCGCCAACTACAAGACGGGAGAGCAGGTCGGAACGCTGACCGGCTTCGACGAGCCTTACGGCCAGTGCGTCGACGATCGAGGTAACGTCTTCATCACGAACTACGGCGACGGCGAGACGATGGAGTTCGCGCACGGCGGCACGAGCCCGCTCGAGACGTTCTTCACCGACGGGACGCCGCTGGGCTGCTCCGTCGACCGGGGAGGCGATCTTGCGGTGACGAGTTTCAATCCCGGCAACGTTACCGTCTTCCGCAAAGGCAAGAGCACGGGCCGGACCTACGTCAATACGTCCTGCAATATCATGTGGCCGGCCGGCTACGACGATCGCGGCAACCTCTATGTGCTCGGCGAGTCCTATGAGGGCTCGACGCGCAACCGGTCGTCGACGCTCGTGAGCCTCTGCGAGGTTGCGGCGGGCAGCGCGACGATGGCCGTCGTCCCGCTCTCGGGCGCCAGCATTCTCTATCCGGGCAGCGTCATGTGGGACGGCAAGCACATCACGTTGACGGATCAGGGCTATGCCGGCGGCTATCAGAGCGGCGTGTATCAGGCGGTCGAGGATCCCTCCGGCGGCTTGACGGTCGTCGGCAGCACGAATCTCGACGGCGGATGCGATAGCGGCTACACCGACATCGAGCAGCCGTTCTTCGTCGGCAAGAAAAATACGCCGGTGAATCTCAAGGAAGGCAACATTCTGGTCGGGGTCAGCACGTCATGCCACGACGGCAGCTCGAACGGCGTGGTCTTTTGGCGCTATCCCTCCGGCGGCGATCCCTTCAAGAGGTACGACGCGACGACCGAACCGCTTGGCGTCTCGGTCAGCATCACTCCCTAGGAAACGGCCAAGAGGCCGCCGCACCGATCGCCACTAGTATGCGGGATGGTCTTGGCAGTGCTCGACCGACGGATCGTCGCTGGGGAAGACGGTGAAGGCCGTGCCGCGCGGCACGACGATGTTCTTACCCTTGTGGAAGTAGTTAAAGACGCCGATTGCCGCGCCGACCCCGGGAAACGGTATCGCGCCGAGATAGCCCGGAATCCCGGAGCTCGCGCCCGCTTCGATCAAGTTTGTCGTGTTGTGATTGAGGACGACGTCGAGGCGCCTTCCGGTGGGGAGCATCAGGTAGCGCGGCTCGAGCACGAGCGTGCCGGGGCGCGCGTCGCGCGCCGCCGGCGAAGCGACCGCGACGATTCCCTCACCCATCGTCCGTGCGGGAATGACGATCGTCGCGCCCGTGGTGACCGCGTTGATCGTCTCGAAGCGGAAGAAATCGCCGGGGCGGGCGTCGCTCGAGTCGACCTTATCCATCATCTGAACGGCGATGATGGTGCACTCGTCGATGGTCACGCTGCTCGGCCCGGCGCCGGTTTCAAGAAGCAGAATCGCTCCGCACACAAACGCGCCGCAGAGCTGCTTCAAGCGCTTAACTGTGCCTCGGGATGAGGTGCAACTGGCCCCCGGCGTAGTCGAAGCCAATGATGAACTGCTGCCAGAAGGCGGCGCCGAGATGCCCCGAGGCGGTCCCGTGCAGCGTCCACGTCGTGCCGATGCGTTGCGGACCGGCGCGATAGCCGCCGATCGTTACCTGCGGAATCTCGCCGATCATCTCGATGCTGCTGCCGCCGATTCCGCTCACGGGCCGGTGCGAGGTCACAGTGAAAAGCCCCGGATGCTTGGCATAAAAGTCGTATGCGAGATTTACATTCGACTCGTCGCCCGTATCCACTGCTAGGTCGGCCTCGACGCTCCCGAGCCCGACGCGCACCACGGGAATGAAGTGCTCGAAGGACAATGGAACGGCGATCGACTGGGCATCGAGAGCAGCGCCGAAGCGCACGACGTGCGAGCTCAGGTCGACGACGACGCCCGTTGCGCCGAAGACGTCGGAGCCAAGCACGACGTCGTATCCGTAGCGGCGCAGATCGTTGAGCACGACGTAATACGCCTCGGGATAGGTCGCGCTGCCGATCCGAAGCGGCCCCGCGCGGACGACCTGCGTCGCGTAACCACCGAGGCCGCGCACCTTATACGTTCCCACCACCGGCGCTCCGAGCCGGCTCGCGATCTCGGCGCTCAGCGAAAGACCCGAGTTGCCGGTATCGATCAGGCACCGCAGCGCAATCCCGTTCACGCTGCAGTCGATGATCGGTTCGATTGCCTTTGGATCGGTGGCAACGGTCGTCGGCCTCTCGTGTAGAAGAGGCGTAAGCCCGTGCGGCGGATGGAAGGCCGACGATACGATGGCTCGGTCGTCGTAATGCTCGAACGCCTTGCCGTTGCTCAGCACGTCGAAGGGAAGGTTGAGCGCGCCGACGCGGCGATAGCTGCGAAACTCGTACATCTCGCCCGAGCCGAACGCGCGCGCGTAGCGAACCAGGCCGGTGGCTGGATCGATGTAGACGCGAATCGCCAGCGACTGCGGGTCGGCGACGACGATTGTCCGATAGACGCGGCCGCCGATGTTCTCGCTGCCGGCATCGCCGAGGCGTCCGCCGCGAGCGATGAACGACGGCGAGAGGAAGTTGAGCGTCGCGACCAGGCGCAAGGCGCGCAGGTAGGGCTGCGTCTCGGGCGATTGCGGGAGCGCCGTGCCGTTCATGTTGACCGTATAGAGACGCTGGCCGTCGAAATAGCTGCCGTCGCAAAGCTCGCCCGTGCAGCGGCGAATGATGACTTGCAAGGCCTGACTCTCGCTCGATACGACCGCAGGCGTCCCTTCGAAGGTCAAGCGCGAGATGGAGACGATATGCGCGCCCCATACCGGTCCGGCAGCGGCACGCATCTGTTCGAGCAGCCGCACGACTTCATTTTGACTCCGGTTGGCTCCTAACGTCGTTAGCACGATCGCGAAGAGCAAGCCGGCCCGTGCGGCGAAGCCCATGGCCGATGGACTTCGAGTTGCTCGACGGTTACCTCCTCGACGGAGTGCCGCCGAAAGATGACCTCGTGCGTAAACTTCTCGAGAATCGTCCGGAATCGGGCCCTGCAGCCCCATTTTACGAGGGCCTGGCGCGGCTGGGGGCGCGCATACCGGACCTGGCGCTGATCGCCCTTCGCCTGGTCTTGGCCGGGGCGAAGGCCGACGATGCAACCGTTACGGCGGCGCGCGATCTCATCGCGCGGGCAAAAACCGGCGACCAACGCGCCCGCGAGGAGTTTCGTTCGCTCGTGCAGCCGCCCGCGTAATGGCGCTGAGCCTGCGCGAACTCGTCGCTTGCTATCCGGGCCAAAAGCGGCGTGCGCTCGACAAGATTTCGTTCGACGTAGAAGACAAAGCGACGCTGGCGATCGTCGGTCCGTCGGGTGCGGGGAAAACGACCTTGCTGCGCATCGTCGCGGGCCTCCACGATCCGTCGGGCGGAGATGTGTGCATCGACGACGTCTCGCAGCTTGGGCTGCCTCCGCAGGAGCGGCGTGCGGCGCTCGTCTTTCAAGACGACGCGCTCTTTGCCAACATGACGGTTCGCCAGAACCTGCGCTTTGCGGCGCGCGATTTCGAGCAGCGAGACGCGCGTGTTACTGCTGCGGCGCAGGCACTGCACGTCGGCGATCGTCTCGAACGGCGGCCGAACCAGCTCTCCGGCGGCGAACGCCAGCGTGCCTCGATCGCCCGGGCACTCCTCTCCGATCCTGCGGTGCTGCTCCTGGACGAGCCGCTCGCGCACCTCGATCCCTCGTTGCGGCGCAGCGTTCGCGACGAGATACTCGGGGTGCACGAACGCTTCGGCGGTCCCGTTCTCTATGTGACGCACGATCATGTCGACGCAATGAGCGTCGGCGACCGCCTCGCCGTGCTCATCGGCGGCCGGCTCGAAGATATCGGCGAGCCGCAGCGCGTCTACGATGCGCCGCGCACCACTTCGGTCGCGCGCTTTCTCGGTGAGCGGCCGATGAATCTCTTCGAGCACGACGGCGCGTTGGCGGGAATTCGCGCCGAGCGCGTTCGCCTCGCGCCCGAGGGTGCGCTCGACGGTCGCGTGGCCCGCCGCGAACGGACGGGCGCCGACCTTTACCTCGAGGTCGAGACCGCTCGCGGCTCGATCGTCGCGCGCGTCCCGGGCGACGATTGCACGCAACCAGGCGACCGCGTGGCGCTCGACCTCCCGGCAGCTTGGATTCGTCACTTTGATGCAAACGGAGCGGCGCGCCGGTGAGTGACATCGCTGCTCTGGCTCGCGGCGTCATCCTCACCGGCTTGACCGAGGCCCCGAAACCGCAGTGGGCGGGTTTCGCGGGATACCTCATGTTTTCGCGCAACGGTGCCTCGGCCGCCGAGCTGCGCGCCTTCACCGACGCGATTCGCGAGCGATACGGCGACCGTTCGCTGATCGCCATCGATCAAGAAGGCGGGCGCGTCGCACGGCTAGAGCGTGGCGTCGAGACGATGCCCTCGATGATGGCGCTGGGCGCCGTGGGCGACGCCGAGCTCGCACAGCGCGCCGGCGAGCAGACCGCCTTCGACCTGCGCCGCGCCGGGTGCACGCTCGATTTTGCGCCGGTGCTCGATCTGGCGCTCGATCCGGCGAACACGGTGATCGGCACGCGCTCTTTCGGATCCAATCCGCAACGCGTCGCTGCGCTGGGAGCAGCTTTCGCGCGCGGCTTGACGCGCGGCGGCATACTGCCGTGCTACAAGCACTTTCCTGGGCATGGTGCGACTGCCGTCGATTCGCACGACGCGCGCCCCTCACTCGACGTCGACGAGGCGACGCTGTTCGCGCGCGACATCGCGCCGTTTGCCGCGGTTGCGCGCGACGCCGCGGCAATTATGAGCGCGCACGTCGTCGTTGCGTGCCTCGATCGCGAAGAGCCGGCGACGCTTTCCCCGCGCATCGCGACGGAACTCTTGCGCTCCGAACTCGGCTTTCGCGGCGCGCTGGTCACCGATTGTCTCGAGATGAAGGCGATCGCTCCCGCGCCGCCGGTCGACGCGCTCAACGCGGGTTCGGATCTGCTGATCTTCAGCCATAGCGTCGAGCTCGCCTTGGCCGCCGCCGCGGAGATCGAGGCGGCGGTTGCACAGCGGCGTCTGCCGCTCGCGCGCCTGGAGGAGGCACACGACCGCGTCGCACGACTGCGCGAAGCAGCGAATCCGCCGGTGCCGCTCGACGCCTTTCCGCCGCACCCCAATGTCGGGCGAGAGATCGCGCGACGTGCGATCACCGTATTGCGCGGCGTGCCCGAAGCGAGCCCACTCACGTCGCTCGCCGTCTCCTTCGGTAGCGAGCCCGCGTCCTTAAAGCGCGAGGCGCCGGCACTCGCGCAGGTTACGCTCGCGGTCGATCCCAGCGCGGCGGAAGTGGAACGAGCATTTGCTTCGCTCGCGCAAAGCGATCGTCGTCCCATTCTGCTCGCGCGCCGCGCGCATCTTCACGCGCGGCAGGCTGAAGCGATCGCCGCCCTCGTCGCTCGCTTTCCCGACGCGCTCGTCGTCTCGCTGCTCGAGCCGTACGACCTGCCGCTGTTTGCCGGCGCGCGGCACCTGCTTGCGGCCTATGGAGACGACGCCGCGTCGATCGGCGGCCTCGCCGACGTGCTCTTCGGCAACAGCATGCCTACCGGCACACTCCCCGTCGACTTGACGCTTTAATAAGATGGTTCAAACCGCGCGAGAACCGTTCGCACGCGTCGAGGCGGCGCTGCGCCCCGGCCACGGTGACGAGTTCACCGGCGCGGTCGCGCGGATCGAGCATCGCGGTCGCGTCGTCTTCGAGGGCGCGTACGGCACGACGCGCGATGACGCCCAGGCGCGGCAGGTCTACTGCGACACCCGCTTCGATCTCGCATCGCTGACGAAGTTATTCGTCGCCACGCTCGCGCTGCAGCTCGTCGCGCAGAATCGGTTGTCGCTCGACGATCCGCTCTGGGCGGTTCTGCCGGAATGGAAGATCGGGCGGCACGCCGCCATTACGGCGCGGATGCTGCTCGCGCACGACTCCGGGATGAACTCGGGCGCCGACTACCGCGCGATCCTCAACGAGAACGTCGAGCGCTTCGCGCTCACAACGCCACTCCTGCGCGCGCCCGGCGACCGCGTGATCTACAGTGACCTCGGGTTCATCGCGCTCGGCGTCGCGATCGAACGGATCGCCGCCCGTTCGCTCGATTCGCTCGTTCGCGCAGCGTTTGGCGGCACCGTAGCCTACCGCCCATCACCTCGCGAGCGTCTCGTGATCCCGGCCACCGAAGAAGACTCGTGGCGCGGGCGCGTGCAGGGACTCGTCCACGACGAGAAAGCCCACCTGATGGGCGGCGCCGCCGGCCACGCGGGGCTCTTCGGATCGGCGGCGGCCGTCGCCGCGATGACCGAGTCGTATCTCGCCCCGTTTGCCGGCCGCGTCTGTGCGCTGCTGCCGGAGCCGCTCGCGCGGGAAGCGGTGAGCGAACAGGCCTACGATTCTACGCTCCGTCGCGCGCTGGGCTGGGCGCTCAAAACCAACGACGAAAACTCGTGCGGCCGTTGGATGGACGCATCGTCGTTCGGGCACACCGGCTTCGTCGGCACGTGCGTCTGGGCCGATCCGGTGCGCGACGTGCAGGGCGTGCTGCTGACCAACGGCGTCTACTTCGGGCGCGACGCGACGCCGAGCGCGGAGCGGAGCCTGCGGCTGCGCTTCTACGAAGCGATGATCCAGGACCTCGGCCTGAAGTGATCGCCGTTGGCCTCATGAGCGGCACCTCGCTCGACGGTATCGATGCGGCGTTGGTGCGCATCGAGCCGCGCGCGGGAAGCTATGCGCTCGAGCTCTTGCGCTTCGAGACGTTCGCGTATGCCGCAGCGCTGAAAAGGGACCTCGTCGCCGCGCTGCCGCCCAACCCCGGGAGCGTCGCCGCCCTTGCGAACCTGCACAACGCGCTCGGACGGGCCTACGCGCGCGCGACCGGCGAGATACGCCGCGGCGAGCGAGTCGACTTCGTGGCCTCGCACGGGCAGACGATCTGGCACGACGGTCCCGCGCACGTGACGCTGCAGATCGGCGACGCATTCGTCATCCGCGAAGCCGTCGCTGCGACCGTCTGCTACGATTTCCGCAGCGCCGATACGGCGGCCGGCGGACACGGCGCGCCGCTCGTCTCCTACGTCGACGCGCTGCTGCTGGGTTCCGCCGGTGAGGATCGCGTCGCCCTCAATCTCGGCGGTATCGCAAACGTGACGCTCTTGCGCAAGGGCGCGGCTGCCAACGATGCAATCGCGTTCGATACCGGTCCTGGCAACATGCTGCTCGATGCATTCCTAACGCAGCGCACCGCCGGCCGAAAGTGCTTTGACGCCGACGGCGCGCTTGGGCGAAAGGGCCGCACCCACGAGGGCACGCTGGAAGCGATGCTTGGCGACGAGTTCTTCCTCGCGCCGCCGCCGAAGACGACCGGACGCGAGCGCTTCGGACGGCAGTATCTCTCCAAGCACGCGGCCCGGCTCGATACGCTGACGCTCGAAGACGGCGCGGCGACGCTGACCGAGCTGACGGCCGTCGCGGTCGCGTTCGCTATCCGCCGCGCCGGCTTTGCCGGCGCGGCGCTCGTCGTCAGCGGCGGCGGCGCGCGCAATTCGTTTTTGCTCGAGCGGCTGGCGGCGCGCATCGCGCCCGGCCGCCTCGAACGCAGCGATGCGTTTAGCTTGCCGGCAGACGCAAAAGAGGCGATCGCGTTTGCGGTGCTGGGGTACGAAACACTGCGCGGGCGCGCCGCGAACGTTCCGGCGGCAACAGGCGCGCGGCGCCGCGTCGTGCTGGGCGCGCTCGCACCCTACGATCTCCCGGATCTATTCGAAAGGCTACGGCTTGAAGTCGGCGCGGAAGAGATAGGTGCCGACCACGGGCGTGCATAGCAGCGTGCCCGGCGCGTATCGCGAACGCCTGGCCGCGACCGCCGCAGCGGTGTCGAGATAGTCGATGCCGCTGGACTGCCACACGTACGTCTTCACGACGTCACCGTTGGCGTTGACGAAGGCCATGATGAAGCTCGTGCGCGGTTTGTCGACGCCGCTCGCTTCGGCTACCGAGGCGCCCGCGAGCGCCGGGGCCTCGAACTCTTTGCCGCATTTCAGCGGCCCGATCGCTTGTTTGTAGACGGCCACGACGCGGTCGGCTGGATTCGGGCGTTGCGGACGGGCGCCGGCGGCCTCGACCTTGACCGGCTCGGAGGGACAGTTGGTCGTCGACGAGCCGACGGTGTACGAGTCGACGAACGCATAGCGAATCGCCTCGGCCTTCGGCAGTTGCGCGAGATACGGGCGGGAGCGCAGTCCGGGCGGGCTACCCGAAAGCGAGACCCGCTGCAGCAAGAGGTCGTAGGCGTTTGTGTCGCCGATCAGCGTGAGGTGCGCGTCGAGCCGGTTTGCGTTCTCCGCGGAAAGCTCGACCGCGAGGCCGTCGGCCGTGGCATCGCTCGCCGGAGCGTTGCTCCTGACGTCCCACGGCACCGCTTGCACCGACACGGCGCAGAACGGATCGAACCACGCCGGCGGCAGCTGCGAACGCGACGGGGAACCGGCCTGCGCGAGCGCATAAAGAAGCACCAATGCCAAACGCACCCGGGCCCCTATTGGACGTTGCGAAGCCCAATCTCTTCGTCGGGGTCGATGCGGGCGGCAGCCGTACCGTTGCAGCGCTGGCCCGCGGGCGAGAGATCGTGCGTACGTTCGAAGCGAAGCCCGCAAATCCGAACGTCGTCGGCCTCGACGGCGCCGCGCAGATTATCGCGAGTGCGATCGAGAGCGTTCTTGCGGGCGTTTGCGCCGCTGCGATCGTCGCCGGCGTCGCGGGCGCCGGCTCGGACGACGTGCAAGAGCGGCTTCGCCGTTTGCTCGAAACGCGATTCCCCGGCGTACCCGTTGCGGTGACGCACGACGCGCGCGTTGCGCTGCGTGCAGCGGTGCCCGAGGGTGACGGGATCGTGTTGATCGCCGGTACGGGTTCGATCGCGTACGCGGAGCTCGACGGCAGCGGCCTGTTTGCGGGGGGCTACGGTTATCTGCTGGGTGACCGCGGCTCGGGGTACGCAATCGGCGCGGCCGGATTGCGCGAGCAGGTCGACGCCGGCGATCGAGAGCTGCTGGTGCGCCTTTATCGTTTGCCGTCGCCGGTCGTCGAGATCGCCGGCCACGCGCGTATCGTTCTCGAACAGGCCGCCGCCGGCGACGACTACGCGCTGCGGATCGTGCACGAGGCTGCCGAAGACTTACTGGAACTGATTGCGTCGATCGTTGAAAAGTGCGGCCGGCCGGCATTGCCGTTGGCGTTCTCCGGCGGCCTGCTTCGCGAGCCCAACGTGCTCTCGCAGCGGTTGGAGCAGCGCATCGCCGAGGAGTGGCTGGACGTGACCGTCGTCGAGAAGCGAACCGAGCCGTATACCGGCGCACTCGCGCTCGCTCGCGGGCTGGGGGCCGTATCGTGACGCACCTTCCGCCGACCGAACGCGAGAGTTCGAAGAGCGGCGGACTCGATTGTTTGAGTACGGAGCAGATCGTCGCTCTGATTGCAGCCGATCAGCGAGATGCCGTCGCCGCGGTGCTCGCGCAGACGCCTGCGATTGCCGACGCAATCGACGAGATCGCCCGGCGCTTGCGCAACGGCGGGGCGCTGCACTACGTCGGCGCGGGAAGCAGCGGACGAATCGCTACGCTGGATGCCTCCGAGATGGCGCCGACCTTCGGAACGCCGCCGGAACTCGTGCGGTCGCACGTCGCGGGCGGCGAGGCGGCGCTCGTACGCTCGATGGAGGGCGGCGAGGACGATTCGGAGGCCGGCGCTGCGGTGGTTCGCGATTTCATCCGTCCGCATGACGCAGTCGTCGGCCTCTCCGCCTCGGGTTCGGCGGCGTTCGTCGTTACCGCGCTCGAGCGCGCGAAAGAGCGCGGCGCATTCACGGTCGCTCTAACGAGCGTTGCCGGCTCGCCGCTCGCGCTCGCCGCATGTCGTGCGATCGTGCTCGATACCGGCCCGGAGGTCCTCACTGGGAGCACGCGGTTGAAGGCCGGCACCGCGCAGAAGATCGCGCTCAACGCGATCTCGACCGGAGTCATGATCCGGCTCGGGAAGGTCTACGACAATTTGATGGTCGACGTCGTCGCCGGCAATCGGAAGCTGCGCGCCCGCGCGCTGCGTTTGGTCGAGCGCCTCGCGCGCGTCGACGAGCGCCAGGCACGCGAGCTCCTCGCTGCAGCGGAAGGACGGGTGAAGGTCGCGGTCGTCATGGAGCGCCGGCACGTCGATGCCGCCGAGGCGCGGTCGCTCCTCGAGCGGTGCGACGGAGCGCTGCGGCCGCTCCTTCCATGAATCTCGCCGCCGTGCTGCTCGCCGCGATCGTCTTTCTGCCGATGGACGATCGTCCGGTCACCTATATGCTGCCGGTAATGCTCGGACGCATAGCCGGCATAAGAGTCGCCGCGCCGCCGAACACACTGGCCGGGAACTTTCTGGTCGCCGGGCAGCCCGACGCGCTGATCGCCTGGCTCAACCAAACGGCCGCGCGGGAACGGCCGGGCGCGTTCGTGATCTCGACCGACATGCTGGCATACGGCGGGCTCATTCCCTCCCGCGTTCCCGGCCCTTCCTACGCCGATGCGTACTCGCGCTTTCGCGAATTCGCGCATCTTCGGCAAGAGTACCCGACTTCTTGGATCGGGGCATTCGGTACCGTTATGCGGCTCGCGCCGACCGGCATTCCGTCCGGCACGCCGTACTTCGCCGCCTATCCAACGTGGTCGTACCTGCAAGAGTATGCGAATCTGCACGATCCGCCGCTGCCCAGCGAAGCGGCGAGAGCGCGGCATCTGCGCGAGCTGGTCGGCGAAGCGACGCTCGACGCGTATCTTGCGACGCGCGCCCGCAATCTCGCAGTGGACCGGCTGCTGCTGAAGCTCACCGCAAACGCAACGATCGACCGGCTCGTGCTCGGACAGGACGACGCCGGACCGATCGGGCTCCACGTTCGCGATGTGGCGCTGCTCCAATCCGAGCTCGCGGCGCAGGGTCTCTCGCGGCGCGCCTCGATCGAGCCGGGCGCGGACGAACTGGGGATGGCGCTCGTGGCGCACGCGCTGGCACGCGCGGCGCGCTGGACGCCGCGCATCGCGGTGCGTTACTCGACGCCGGCCGGTGCCTCGTACCAGGATAAGATCGAATACGCGCCGATCTCGGTCGCGATCGACGCGCTAATCGGCGTCTGCGGCGGCGTTCGCGACGACAACGCCCCGGATATCGTGCTCTACGTGCGTGTGCCCGGTACGACGCCGGCGCTCGACGACGCGCTGCGCGCGCGGATGCAGGCCGACGCGCAGACGCACTCCGTTGCGCTCGCCGACCTTTCGTATCTAGCCTCCTACGAGGATCAGGCGCGCTTCGCGCAGCAGCTGCTGTCTTCCGGGCTGGCCACGCGGCTCGATGCCTACTCCTCGTGGAATACCAATGCGAATACGGTGGGCACGGCGCTCGCCGAAGCGATCGCCGCCGGCGCGGGCCGGCGGCTTCACACGTACGATGCGCTCGCGCATCGCGCTTTTACGCTGACGCGCTTCGTCGACGACTACGCCTTCCACGATGAGGTTCGTCCGCGCCTAAATGCGACGCTGGCCGCACAAGGCGTCGCCGATCACACGCTGCTCGCGCCAGGGGTTGCCGAGCCGATCGCGCAGCTCGATCGAACGCTGCTCTGGAACGACGCCGCGCAAATTCTCGATCGGCTCTATCCCGGATATCACATCGCGGCGATCTCGATCGGGCTGCCGTGGAGCCGTACGTTCGAGACCTCACTCGATATCGCGATCGCCCCGAACCTGTAGCGCACGCCGCGCTTCTTCGACGTCGAACGGCAGCGGGCGCGCACCCGCTTCCAAACAGGCGCGGTTGCCGGCCCAGCGCGGGTCGTCGCCCGGCGGTTCGAGCGCGAATCTCGGTTTGCGCAACTCTTGCGCGAAGCGCATCGCGTACATCGCGCCGCCGTCGATCTCGCTGCAGACGAGCACGACGGCGCGCGAGTACTCCGCCTGCAGCCGATCGCGCTCGATTCGCGATTGCGGCGAGGCCGGCGTCCCGGGCGGGAGCAGCGTGGCGACCGCGCCGCCGGACGCGACGATCTCGGCCTCGAGCACCGCGTACTCCGGGGGATCGGTCGCGCCGAAACCGTACCCGACGAACGCGACGGTGGGAACGCCGGCGGCGAGCGCGCCGCGATGCGCGGCGGCGTCGATTCCCGGCGCGAGTCCGGCGACGACCGGTTCACCCAGATGCTTCGCGAGCTCGTAGGCGAACGTCCATGCTTCGAGCGGCGGCGTACGGCTGCCGACGATCGCGACGCCGTCTGGGGGAATCTTCCCTTGTACGAACAGGCTCACTTTCGAACAAGAATAGCACGGACTGCCGGAACGCGGAGAGGCCCGGGAAATGCTGCCCTCGTCGTCGGCACCGCGCCTCTCGGCGCCCGGGCATCCGGTACGGCGACGAGGAGCCCGGCCGTCGCGGCTGCAATGGAACCGAGGCCAGGCAATAGAGCGGTCCTGAGTCGCCGATGCGTTCGCGCAAGGAGCAAGCCAGATGAAGGCTTCAGATTTTAGCCGTTGCGGGTTTAGCTTTTGCGTACCCGCATTTCTACTCGCCGCGTGCAGCGGGGGGTACCAATCACCACTAGCGTCGCCCGGCTCGTTCCAGCAAAGCGGTGTGCAGTCACGGCTGCCTCAATCGCTGCCCGACGTAATCGATGCGAGCCGCGCCGCGCAGAACCTCGGCGTACCGGACCTCCATCCCGATTTGCGTCGGTCCTGGATGTCGCCCGACGCGGCCAAGACGAAGGACCTGCTTTACATCTCGAATTACGGTGGCGGCGACGTTGACGTTTACTCCTACCCGCAGGGTAAGCAGGTTGGAGACCTGACCGGCTTTTTTCATCCGGACGGCATGTGCGTCGACGAGAAACAGGACATCTGGATTGTGAACAGCTATCCTGCGAGCATCGTAGAATATGCACATGGCGGAAAGACTCCAATCGCTACGCTTGCCGATTCCTCTAGGTTTGCGGTTTCATGCTCGATCGACCGCACGACAGGCGATCTCGCCGTCTCGAATTTCTATGGACCAAAAAGAACGAACAATGGCAACGTTGCGATATACGCTAAAGCAAGGGGCGTCCCGAAGATCTACAGAGATTCTAAAATCAATAACGTGGGTTTCTGTGGCTACGACGGCAAGGGCGATCTCTTCGTCGATGGCCAGCCGAACGACTCCAGCCAATTCCAATTCCGCTTCGCCGAACTCCCCAAGGGCGCTAAGGTGATGAAAAACATTACCTTGAGTGGCGGCACGATTCTCTTACCCGGCGCCATTGCCTGGGACGGAAAGTATGTAACCGTTGGCGATGAAGACTACCTCTATCAGGACTACTCGGCTGTTTACCAGACGACTGGCGCGGGGGGAAAGATCGTGGGTGTGACCGCGCTCGCAGATTCAGACGTCGTTGAAAATTACTGGATCGAAGGCAACACCCTCATCGCACCAAACAACTTGGGGTATAGCTCCGGCGGAGATGTGTATTTCTACAAGTACCCGGCCGGAAATAATCCGACGAAGTCGCTCACCAAGGGCTTTGCAGACCCACACGGCGCGGCCATCAGCGAGTAGTCCCAGTAGCGGACGGCCTAACACCTGACGCGTTTCGGCGATCTCAGCGCAACTACCACAAAACTTCGACGTACGAGCGATCCAACTCAGCGACATCGCGGCATCCAAGCAAACGCAATGTGCGAACGATGCCGCTGCGAAGGATCTCGATGGCGCGCAAAACGCCGGGACCGCCGGCGGCGCCCAGCCCGTAGGCATACGCTCGGCCGACCATAACCGCGCGCGCCCCCAAACAGAGCGCCTTGACGACGTCGCTGCCGCGGCGTATGCCGCCGTCGAGATATACTTCGGCGCGCCCGGCGACGGCATCGACGACCTCGGGAAGCGCCGCGAGCGTCGGTGCGACGCAGTCGAGTTGTCGCCCGCCGTGATTCGAAACCACGACCGCCTCCGCGCCGGCGTCGATGCTGCGCGCAGCGTCCTGCGCCGTCAACACGCCCTTGATCACGATCGGGCCGCTCCATACCTCGCGGATCCAGCCGAGATCCGCCCAGGTGACGGTCGAGCGTTCGAGCGCGGCGCCGACGTCTTCGTAGGGCAGCGGCCCCTTACCGGGGATAACGACGTTGGGAAACTTCATCATTCCGCCGTCGCGCAAGAAGTCGACCACCCACGCGGGCCGCACGAGCATCTGCCACGCGTACGGCAGCATCTGCAGCAGCTGTCCACTGACGAGTTCGCGGCCGCCGTTGCGCAGATCGCGCTCTCGCTGCCCGGCGACCGCCGTATCGATCGTCACGACGAGCGCGGAGTATCCGGCAGCGCGAGCGCGGCGGATTGCCGCTTCGGCGGCCTCGCGCCCGCCCAAGAGATACAGCTGATACCACGCCGGCCCTTTCGTCGAGATCTTCACCTCTTCGAGCCGGCAGCCGGAGAGCGTCGACAGAACGTAACCGGTGCCGGCTTTTCCGGCCTGCTTCGCCGCGACGCACTCGCCGCGCGGGAAAAAAAGACGGCTGCTGCCGACCGGCGCGAGCAAGAACGGCAGGTCGATCGTCGTGCCGAGCAGGGTCGTGTGCAGGTCGACGCTGCCCATCGCTTCGGCGTTGCGCGGACGAAAGCGCACGCGATCGAAGACCGTGCAGTTCTCGCGCAACGTGATCTCGCCATCGGCGCCGCCGTCGATATAGTCGAAGACGACGCGCGGGAGGCGTCGCTTCGCCGCCCTGCGCAGATCCTCGATCGTGTGGGCGTTCTTCATATCGAGCGCAGATAACCGCGGACGGCGGCGACAACGCCCTCCGGCGCGTCGACGATCGGCAGGTGGCCGCAGAGAAGGCGCGCCGTACGCATGGAGCCCTTGACGTTTGCCTCGAGGAAAGGATACCCTGTCGTCGCAGCATGGACGCCGCTTTCGTCGCTACCGCATTTGCCACCGCATTCACGATCATCGATCCGATCGGAATGATTCCGATGACGATCGCCGCGACCGCGCGTCTGGCGCCGGAGCGCCGAAATCAAATCGTCGATCAAGCCGTGCTCGTCGGCGCGGGCGTCATCCTTTTCATGGGCGTCGTCGGGCGACTGATCCTCAACTCGCTCGGTATTACACTGCCGGCGTTCACGATTGCCGGCGGCATCCTGCTCTTCCTCATCGCGATCGATATGCTCTTCGCACGCCCGACCGGTGCCAAGCGCACTGAGGCCGAGGAACGCGAAGCGGCGCAGACCGAGAACCCTGCCGTCTTTCCTTTGGCCGTACCGATGATCGCCGGTCCCGGGACGATCGCGACGGTGCTGCTGCTGGTGAATCTCTCGCACGGCGATCGCCTCGAGCTTTCGATCGTCGTGCTCGCGTATGTCGTCGCGCTCGCCGTTACGTGGCTGTGCATGCGAGCGTCCTCGATTTTGCTGCGAGTGATCGGTACGACGGGCATCCACGTGATCAGCCGGCTACTCGGAATTATTCTGGCCGCCCTCGCGGTCCAGTTCGTGCTCAACGGCCTATCGCAATCGATCCTACGGCGATGAATTAACGCCGGCCGCCGGCGCCCAGTGGTCGTAGACCGACTTTTCGATCGGAGGAAGCTGCGTACCGGGCGGGAGCTTATACCCGGGCAGCGGCAACGGAAACGGAATCTCGTGCGGCGATTCTTTGAACGGGTCGGAGTCCGGGTCGTAGCAGAAGGGCCACTCGATGTCGCCGTACTCCATCGCGCCGTCGGGATACGTGAACTCGTAGCGGCCGTAGTAGCAGTCGTTTCCGTTATCGTGCCAGCGCCGGGTCGGCGTAATGATGCCGTTGCCGTGCTCTTCGCCGCGTAACGACGAAGGCACGGCGAAGCCGTAATCTTTGGTAGCCGACTCCTGCGTACCGGGATCGATCGTCGGGATCGCGTGAATGTCGTTCTGCTTGTTGAGCTGCGCGACTTCTTTCTCGAATCCGGCCTGATCGCGCTCGATCTTGGTTGGAATCTCGGGGTGGTGTTGGGGCAGCGGCGGGGCGCGGTAGGCAACGGCCTTTGCCAGTTCGCGTCTGGGCGCGCGGGCCGGAGGCGCCGCGGCGTGCCGCACGACGCGCACGCGGCTCACGTGCTTGGGTGCCGGCGGAGGCGGTGAAGGGGCTTGGCGATGAATCGTAATCGTCGTCGTCTCCGAGACCCTCTCCTTCGAGCCGCGCGGCACGATCAGGTGCGCCAGCTCGTAGAAGAGCAGCGTCAAAAAAATGAGATGGAACGCGGCCGAAGCGAGCGTCGACCATGCCAGGGCACGCCGGCGATTTTGGTACCTTCCCGAGATCAAGTGGTCGTTAGCGTTTTCTTATTTAAGGGGATGCGGCTGGCAGAGTTCGATGAGCACACCGCCGGTCGCCTTCGGATGCAGAAAAGCGATCAAGCTTCCGTTGGCGCCGCGCCGCGCGTGCTCGTCGATTAGGCGTACGCCCTTGGCCTTGAGTTCCGCTAGTGCCGCTTCGATGTCCGCCACGCGGTAGGCCGTGTGATGGAGTTTCGTCGCGGAATCTCCACGATAGCGTGCGATTGCTGAGTTTTCGTCGAGAGGAAGGAGGAGCTCGATGACGGAGGAGCCGGCCTCCAGGCCGACCGCTTCGACGCCCTGGTCGAAGACGATCTCGCGATAACCTTCCGTGAAACCCAGCGTCTCCGTGTAAAGCCGCAGCGTGGTCTCCAGATCCTTGACGACGATGGCGACGTGGTCAATCTCCATAGCCTATCGCATCCCCCCGTTGGCGTGTCACCAGGCTACGCAACGACTTCCTTGGCGCGATAGGTCCCGAAGACGTCCCGCAGCACGTTGCAGATTTCGCCGAGCGTCGCGCCGTCGTCGACGGCGTCGACGAAGAACGGCATGAGGTTCTCACCGCCGGCTGCCGCGGCGCGCACGTCGCCCAAACGCCGCGCGACGGTTTGCGCATCGCGCGACTCGCGCAGCGCGCGCAGCCGCGCGACCTGCTCGCGCTCCGGGCGATCGTCGACCTGCTGCAGCGGAATCGGCGCGTCGCCGGACTCCTCGGCAAATTTGTTGACTCCCACCACGACCTGGTCGCCGCGTTCGACGGCCTGCTGCGCGGCGTACGAAGAGTCGGCGATCCGCGCCTGCATCCAGCCGCTCTCGATTGCGGCCATGCTGCCGCCCATCGCGTCGACCTCGCCGATGATGCCCGCGGCGCGGGCGATCAAGTCGTTGGTAAGCGTTTCGAGATAGTAGGATCCGGCCATGGGATCGACGACGTCCGCAACGCCGGATTCGTACGCGATGATCTGTTGCGTCCTCAGCGCGAGCTTCGCGCTCTGCGCGGTCGGCAGCGCGAGAGCTTCGTCCTTCCCGTTGGTATGCAGCGATTGGGTACCGCCCAACACTGCGGCGAGCGCCTGCAGCGTGACGCGCACGACGTTGTTGTCGGGCTCCTGCGCGGTGAGCGTCGAGCCGCCGGTCTGGGTGTGAAAGCGAAGCATCTGCGAACGCGGATCGCGGCAGCCGAAGTCGTCGCGCACGATTACTGCCCAAAGATAGCGGGCGGCGCGAAACTTGGCGATCTCTTCGAAAAAGTCGTTGTGCGCATTCCAGAAGAAGGAGATGCGGGGCGCGACCTCCTCGAGCGGGATGCCCGCCTCTCGAGCGGCGCGTAGATAGGCCTTTCCGTTGGAGAGCGTAAAGGCGATCTCTTCGACGGCGGTCGATCCCGCCTCGCGGATGTGGTAACCCGAGACCGAGATCGCGTTCCACTGCGGCACTTCGTGGGCGCAGTAAGACATCACGTCGGTCACCAGGCGCATCGAGGGCGCCGGAGGATAGATGTAGGTTCCGCGCGCGACGTACTCTTTGAGTACGTCGTTCTGCACGGTGCCCCCGAGTTTCTCGAACGGAGTGCCGCGCCGGCGCGCGACGGCCAGCAGCAGCGCCAAGAGAACGGCCGCCGGCGCGTTGATCGTCATCGAGACGGTAACTCGGTCGAGCGGCACGCCGTCGAGCAGCGTCTCCATGTCGGCAATCGAGTCGATTGCAACGCCGACTTTGCCGACCTCGCCGCGCGCCTGCGGCGCGTCGGAGTCGTAGCCGAGCTGCGTCGGCAAATCGAAGGCGACCGAAAGCCCGGTCTGGCCGCGCTCTAAAAGGTAGCGATAGCGCGCGTTCGATTCGGCGGCGGTGCCGAAGCCGGCGTACTGGCGCATCGTCCAGAGGCGTCCACGATACATGTCCTTGCGAATTCCGCGGCCGAACGGGAAATGGCCGGGCTCGCCGAGGTCGTGCGGCGTTCCTTCGACCGTATCGTAGGCGGGACCGATCGGAATTCCCGAGGCGTTGAGGTCGCGAGGCATCGAGCCGTACTACGCCGCGGCGCAGCAGGGCGCCCGCCGCGGCTCCGCTCGAGCCCCTTACGACAACACGTCGTGACCCAGCGAAACGAGGCTTGCCGTGGCTACGCCGCCGAGGGGTGGCCGAGCGTCACCAGCGCCGAGCCGCTCTCGACCGTCGAGCCGGCACTCGCGTGCACCGAATTGACGCGGCCTGCGCGATGCGCGCGAATCTCGTTCATCATCTTCATCGCCTCGATGACCGCGACGACCTGGCCTTCGGCTACGTCGTCACCCGGCGCGACGTTGATCTCGACGACCAGCCCGTGCATCGGCGAGCGCACGTCGTTGCCGCTCGACGCGTTCGCGCCCTTGCGCATCCCGCCCAGCCGCGGCGCAAGCCGGCGTTGGGCGGCGCGCGGAGTTGCCGCGGGCAACCGCAGGCCATTACGCGCCGCCGGCGTGAAGGTCGCCGCGAATCGTTCGAGCGTCGCCGTACCGTACGATGCGTCGCCGACGGCGGGCAGATCGCAGAGCGCGCGCAGCAGCGGAAGCGTCGTCGGTACGCCGTCGACGACGTACTCGTCGATCGCGCGCCGCAGCCGCGCCAGGGCTTGGTCGCGCGTCGGCGCCCAGACGATGAGTTTGGCGATCAGCGAATCGTAGTCCGGCGGTATCGTCCATCCCGGATACGCCGCCGAGTCGATACGTACGCCGAGGCCGCCCGGCTCGCGATACGCGGCGATCCTTCCCGGCGACGGCTGGAAGCCCGCTGCGGGGTCCTCGGCGTTGATCCGTCCTTCGATCGAAAAGCCGCGAAAGGAGAGATCGCTCTGGGTAAAGCCGAGCGCTTCGCCGGCCGCCACCCGAATCTGCTCGCGCACGAGATCGAGCCCGGAGATCATCTCGCTCACCGTGTGCTCGACCTGAATGCGCGTGTTCATCTCGAGAAAGTAAAACTCGCCGCCGGAGACGAGGCATTCGATCGTGCCGGCCGAGTCGTAGCCGATCGCTTTGGCGGCGCGTAGGCCCGCTTCGCGCATTTCTGCCCGCACGGCGTCGGGAATCTGCGCGGGCGTCTCCTCCCACAGCTTTTGGTGGCGGCGCTGCAGCGAACAGTCGCGCTCGCCGACGTGTACGACGCTACCGTGTTTGTCCGCCAGGATTTGCAGCTCCACGTGTTTGGGATTCTCCAAATACCGCTCGGCGTAGATCGTATCGTCCTTGAAATAGGCGCGCGCCTCGCGGCGCGCCGTTTCAAACGCGGATTCGATCTCTTCGGCGCGGTGCGCGACCTTGAGCCCTTTTCCGCCGCCGCCTGCGGCGGCTTTGAGCGCAAGTGGAAGTCCGTACCGTTCGGCGGCGGCTCGCGCGGCCGCTACGTCGGCGATCGCCTCGAGTCCGCCCGGGACTGAAGGAACGTTTGCCGCTCGCATCGCGTTGCGCGCGCGCAGCTTGTCGCCCATGGTGAAAATCGCGTCGGCGTGCGGGCCGATCCACACTAAACCGGCGTCGACGACGCGGCGGGCGAACTCCGCGTTCTCGGCGAGAAAGCCGTATCCCGGATGCACGGCCTGCGCTCCGGACCGCAGCGCGACGGCGATCAGCTTCTCGGCGTTTAAATAACTCTGTGCCGGCGATGCCGGGCCGATGCCGTGCGCTTCGTCGGCGAGGCTAACGTGCAACGCGTCGCGGTCGGCGTCGGAGTAGACGGCGATGCTTTCGATGCCCATCTCGCGTGCCGTCCGAATGACGCGAACCGCGATCTCGCCGCGGTTCGCGATCAGAATCCTACGAAACACGCATCACTGCGGCGGATACATTCCCATTGCATGGTATCCGGCGTCGACGAAATGGACGTCGGCCGTAACCGCCGAGGCAAGATCCGATGCAAGAAAGACGGCCATGTTGCCTATGTCGTCGGGGGTAACGTTGCGGCGCAGCGGCGCGACTTTGGGAACGACCTCGAGAATCTTCGAGAAACCGCCGACCTGCCGCGAGCTCGCCGTTTTGATCGGGCCGGCCGAAATCGCGTTGACGCGAATGCTGCGATCGCCTAGATCGAAGGCGATGTAGCGAACCGTTGCCTCGAGCGCCGCTTTCGCGATGCCCATTAAGTTATAGTTGGGCACGATCTGGGTCGCGCCGAGGTAGGTCAGCGCCATGATCGACGCGCCCTCGTTGAAGGACTCGCGCAGCGCGCCGACCAGCGCGATCAAGGAGTACGCCGAGACGTCGAGCGCCAGCGCGAATCCCGATCGCGACGTGTCGAAGACCTTTCCGGCCAGATCCTCTTTATTGGCAAAGGCGATCGAGTGTACGAGGCCGTCGAGTCCGCCAAAGCCTTCGGCGAGTTCGGTGCGGAGCGCCGCGAGGGAGGCATCGCTCGAAACGTCACACTCGAGGACCGGCCCGCCGCCCAGCTCCGCGGCGAGCTTCTCGACCTCGTCTTTCACGCGGTCGCCCTGGTACGTAAGCGCGATCGAGGCCCCGTTATCGTGCAGCCGGCGGGCGACCCCCGTCGCGATCGACCAGCGGTTTGCGACTCCGGTTACCAGAATGCGCTTTCCATCTAATAATTTCACAAAAACCTACATACCATCGCTAGGACCCCCGTCCTCCATTGCTTGCTATGGCAGGAGGCGCCGGGTCTCTCGCGGTCTAAGTCCGAGAGTTCCGCAGTCCCCCGCGGAAAAAACCGCGAAACAGAAGGAGCACTTGTGAAAACCCCGTTCAAACTATTTGTTTCTGCAGCGGCGGCGCTTGCCGTTGCCGCCTGCAGCGCCGGCGGCAACTCGAGCCTGCCGGGTACTGGCGGCCTCTCGGCGACGGCCCAGACGCGCTACGTGCCGCAATGGGAAGACCAACATCACGCGAGGCGAGCCTGCAACGACACCCGTCCAGGTTACATGAACTGCGATCTGTTGATCGAAAACTGGCCGAGCGACCGTCCTGACCAGTACAACGGTTGGACTCCGCCGACCCTTCAAAAGGCCTATAACCTTCCCGTCACTCAGGGCAGCAAGAAGACGATCGTTGCGATCGTCGACGCTTTCGACAACCCAAACGTGGCTTCCGACCTTGCGATGTTCCGTTCGGCATTCAAGCTGGGCAAGGCAAACTTCAAGAAGTTCAATCAGCAAGGGCAACAGAAGGACTACCCCGCGGGCAACCCCGACTGGGGCGGTGAGATCGATCTTGACGTTCAGATGGTATCTACCTCGTGCCCGAAGTGCACGATCTATCTGGTCGAGGCCACGACAAACAATGGCAACGACCTCTACACCGCCGAGAAGACGGCTGCGAAGCTTGGCGCCACAGTCATCAGCAACAGTTGGGGCGGCGGCCAAGGGAGCGCGTCCGGCGGCGCGTTCGATCAAAAGGGCGTTCTCTATCTCGCCAGCGCCGGTGATAGTGGATACGGCGCGCAGGACCCGGCCGACTACGGCAACGTCGTCTCTGTCGGCGGTACGGTTCTGGAGCAAGCCAGCAAAGGCTTCACTGAAATCGTTTGGGCCGGCAGCGGCGGCGGATGCTCGATCGTCGCCAAGCCGTCGTGGCAAAAGGATCCGAAGTGTAAGGGGCGGACGATGAACGATATCTCAGCCGTCTCCTTGAATGTCGAGATCTACGACAGCTATCAGAGCGGCGGGTTTGGCGTGATTAGCGGTACCAGCGTCTCTTCACCGTTGGTCGCCGGCATGTACGGTCTCGCCGGTAACGCCTCGAAGCTCACCGCCGGAGAGAATCTCTGGAAGCTCACGAAGGCGCAGTTGAAAAAAGACCTGCACTACATCAAGACGGGCGAACTCGGCGGCTGTCCGCAGAGTCTGATGGGCACCTACCTGTGCAACGCAGGCACCAAGCAGTTTGGCAACTACTCGGCCGGCCCCGGCTGGGGAACGCCCAACGGCATCGGAGCTCTCTAGAACAGAAGCTCAAAAGAAGCGAAGCGAGCCCGCACCGGCGGGCTCGCTTTTTTTATAGCGGGATGTTGCCGTGCTTTCGCTGCGGCCGGGGCACGCGTTTGTCGCGCAGCATCTCAAGGGCGCCGGCGATTGCGCTGCGCGTCTTTCGCGCCTCGATGACATCGTCGACATAGCCGCGCCCGGCGGCAATGTACGGGTGCGAGAAACGCTCTTGGTACTCGGCGATCAGCTCGGCCATCTTTGCGGCCGGATTTTGTGCTGCCGCGATTTCGCGGCGGAAGATCGTCTTCACCGCACTCTCCGCGCCCATAACGGCGATCTCCGCCGTCGGCCAGGCAAGATTGAGATCGGCGCGGATGTGTTTGCTGGCCATGACGTCGTAGGCACCGCCGTACGCCTTGCGCGTAATGACCG
This sequence comes from Candidatus Cybelea sp., assembly GCA_036489315.1. Taxonomy (NCBI): domain Bacteria; kingdom Bacillati; phylum Vulcanimicrobiota; class Vulcanimicrobiia; order Vulcanimicrobiales; family Vulcanimicrobiaceae; genus Candidatus Cybelea; species Candidatus Cybelea sp. The sequence continues at coordinate 44,747 of DASXFZ010000055.1, read as the reverse complement.
TGATTTTCGGCACCGTCGCTTCGGCGAAGGCGTAGAGCAGCTTTGCGCCGTGCAAAATTATACCACCGTACTCCTGATCGGTACCCGGCAGAAAGCCCGGCACGTCGACGAAGGTGACCAACGGGATGTTGAAGGCGTCGCAAAAGCGTACGAACCGGGCCGCCTTCACCGACGAGTGCGTATCGAGAACGCCGGCCAGGACGTTGGGTTGATTGCCGACGATGCCGACGCTCCGGCCGTTGACCCGCCCGAAACCACAGATGACGTTGGGCGCGTAGAGAGCCGCAATCTCGAAGAAGTCGCCGTAGTCGACGACACCTTCGATGACCGCGCGCATGTCGTACGGTTTGTTCGGGGAGTCCGGCACGAGGTCGTCGAGCTGGGGCACCTCGCGCTGAGGGTCGTCGTCACAGGCAAACTCCGGCGGCGCCTCGCGATTGTTCTGTGGGAGAAACGAAAAAAGCTCGCGCGTCAGTTCGAAGAGATGTTCCTCATCGCCGGCGACGAGCTGAGCCACGCCGCTGCGCGTCGCGTGCGTGTGCGCTCCGCCGAGCTCTTCGAAGGTAACCTCTTCGCCGGTGACCGTTTTGATGATCTCGGGGCCGGTGATGAACATCTGTGAGATCTTCTCGGTCATGATGATGAAGTCGGTGATCGCGGGCGAGTAGACCGCACCGCCCGCGCAGGGTCCGGCGATCAGGCTGATCTGCGGAATCACGCCGCTCGCCTGGACATTGCGCCAGAAGATCTCGGCGTAGCCCCCCAGTGAGACGACGCCCTCTTGAATGCGGGCGCCGCCGGAGTCGTTGATTCCGATCAGCGGCGAGCCGGTGCGGATCGCCAGGTCCATCATCTTGCAGATCTTCTCGGCGAAGGCTTCTCCCAGCGATCCGCCGAGCACCGAGAAATCCTGCGAGAAGAGGAAGACTTGGCGCCCGTCGATCGTCGCGCGTCCGGTGATGACGCCGTCGCCCAGGAACTCCTTTTCGTCGAGGCCGAACGCGTTGGCGCGATGAACGACGAAGCGGTCGAACTCGACGAACGAACCGTCGTCGACGAGCGACTCGACGCGTTCTCGTGCCGATCGTTTTCCCCGCGCGTGCTGGCGTTCGAGCGCGTCGGGGCCGGCGGGAACGGCCGACTCGGCGCGCTTGCGTTCGAGCTCGCCGTAGCGTTGCGCGCGGCTTTTCACACCGTCACCTTGCACGGCACGCTCGGGTTGTCCCTTTGTCATCGTGTCGAAGGGCGCGAGGCGCTCGGCGGCCATCCGAGAATACTGGGCTCATGCTACGAGCTTTTTGCTGCGTTTTCGCCCTTGCCGTCGTCGGAGCCGTCCCCTCCGGTTTCCCCACTCCGCCGCCGCTGCCGGCCGAGAAACCGGTCGCGGAGACGATTTACGGAACCTCGGTGACCGATGCGTACCGCTACTTCGAGGACATGAAGGACCCGGTCGTACAACAGTTTTTCAAAGAGCAGAACGCCTATACGCGCGAGGTGCTCGGTCGCCTCGGCCCGGCGCGCGCGAAGCTCTTCAATCGGATCAAGGAGCTCGATAACTCGGGCGTCTCCGTCAGCGGCGTGACGCGCGACGGTGCGTACTACTTCTACGAGAAGCTCAACCCGGGAGACAACTCGCCCAAGCTCTACGTTCGCGACGTCGACGGCAGCGGCGAACGCGTCTTGATCGATCCGCAGAGCCTTGCCAGCGCCGGCAAACACTACACGATTAACTATTTCTTACCGTCGCCCGACGGAAAGCTCGTTGCCTACGGCATCTCCGAAGGCGGCTCCGAAGCCTCGGTGATTCACGTCGTCGAGACCGCGACCGCGCAGGTATTGCCCGATGCGATCAGCCGCTGTTATTACATCGGAGCCACCAGCTGGCTGGCCGACGGAAAATCGTTCTACTACGTGCGATTCCCGGAGCTGAAGCCGGGTGAGCCGGAGACGGATAAGGAAACGCGTGCCGTCGCCTACCTTCACGTGCTGGGCCGGGATCCCGACCGCGACGTTCCGGTCTTCGGCTATGGCGTCAATCCGAAGGTGCCGTTCGCCTCGACCGATTTCCCCTTCGTAGTCTACTCGCCGGCGTCGCCGTACGTCCTAGGCCTCGTCGTACACGGCGTCCAGAACGAGCACGAGGTCTATGCTGCGCGCGGACCCGTCGACTCGGCGAACGTGACCTGGTCGCAGATCGCGAAGACCGACGACGACGTCGTCGGCCAGGATTTCAAAGGCTCGACGATCTTTCTCTTGACGCATAAAGACGCGCCGACGTTCAAGATCGTCAGCACCTCGCTCGAATCGCCGAACGTAGCCGGCGCGCCGACGGTCGTGCCCGCCGGGAAAAACGTGCTCGAGGATTTGCAAGTGGCGTCGGACGGCCTCTACGTCCTTTCGCGCACGGGCGGATTTGGAGCGATTACGAGGGTTTCGCTCGCCGGCGACGGCACGCCCGGCGGCTCGCGCGACATCGATCTGCCGTACCAGGGAGCGATCAATGCGATCGCGACGGACTCGCGTGAGCCCGGCGTCGTCTTCGGGCTGACCGGCTGGACGCATTCGCTGCTCTATTTTCAAGCCGACGCAAACGGCGCGGTCGCCGATACGCATCTCAAGCCGCTTGCGAACGTCGACATGTCCCCGTACACGTCGTCGGAAGTGCAGGCACGCAGCGCCGACGGCACGATGGTGCCGCTCTCGATCGTCTATCGCCGGGGACTTCCGCTCAACGGCACCCATCCGGCCTACCTGGAGGGATACGGCTCGTACGGAATTACGCTGGCGCCGGCCTTTAGCGCGACGCGCGTTGCCTGGATGGAGCGCGGCGGCGTCTTCGCCGTCTGCCACGTGCGCGGCGGCGGATGGTACGGTGAGGCGTGGCATCGCGCCGGCATGATCGCGACGAAGCCGCACACCTGGCAAGACTTTATCGCGTGCGGCCGTTGGCTGATCGCGCATAAGTACACGCGCTCCGCTCACTTGGCGGGCGAAGGAACCAGCGCCGGCGGCATTACGATCGGCCGCGCGATAACCTCCGAGCCGCAGCTCTTCGCGGCCGCGCTCGACGTCGTCGGCGAGAGCAACGCGCTGCGCTCCGAGTTTACGCCCAACGGGCCGCCGAATATTCCGGAGTTCGGCACGGTGAAGAACGAAACGGGTTTCCGCGCGCTCTACGCGATGGACGCCTACGAGCACGTCGTTCCGGGGACGGCGTATCCCGCCGTCATGCTGATTACGGGCTACAACGATCCACGGGTTTCGTCGTGGGAGCTCGCCAAGTTCACCGCGCGGCTCTCGGCCTCCACCAGCAGCGGCCGCCCGATTCTGCTGCGCGTCGACTACGACGCGGGCCACGGCTTCCTCGCCGCTTCGCGCGAGCAGAGCGAGCAGCTGCTCACCGACGAGTACGCGTTCTTGCTCTGGCAGTGCGGTGACCCGGCCTTCGCCGGAATCCCGACCCGAATCTACCCGCGGCATCCGTCGTAGGCGCCTTGCAATCCAGGCGACGGTGACGCTCGTTTTAGGTGGGTGACGCGGTTAGGCTCATGGAGCGCGTAAGGCGCGGCGATGCCGGCGCTTTCGAAACCTTGTATGACGAGTACCATCGATTGGTCTACGGCGTAGCACTGCGCGTGCTCGCCGACGCTCCCGGCGCCGAAGACGTTGCCCAGAGCGTCTTTTTAAAGCTGTGGAGCAACCCGGCGTCGTTCGTCTCGGGCAACTTCGGGGCGTGGATCGTTCGCGTGGCGCGCAACCGCGCCTTCGACGCGCTTCGCGCGCGTGCCGCCGCAAGACGAGGTCCCCGAAGCGCTGGCCGAGCGCGACTCGCTCGAAGAGACGGCGCTGGGGGCATTGAACGCCGAATCGGTTCGTAACGCCCTGGCGCAACTTCCGTCCGAGCAGCGGAGTTGATTGAGCTGGGATTTTTTGGCGGAGTGACGCATCACGAGATAGCAAAAAGGACGGGCTTGCCGCTGGGGACGGTCAAGACGCGTATTCGCGCGGGGCTGCGCCGGTTGCGCAGCGCGCTCGACGGGGTCGTAGCCTTATGATCTCGCACGACGAGATGCTCGACAACGTCGCCGTCTACGCGCTCGGCGCACTGCCCGCCGACGAAGCTTCCGAGGTCGCCGCGCACCTAAAGACGTGCGAGTCCTGCCGTGCCGAATACGAGCTGCTGCGCCCGGCGGTCACGGCAGTCGGTTCCTCGGCCGGGGATTACAACGACGAGGCTTGCCCCGGGCCGATGCTCAAAGCGCGGATCATGCGGGAAGTGCGCGGTTCGCAACGCTCGAACGCGAAGGCGTATCGCTGGGAAACGTTTGCGGCAATCGCCGCTGCGTTCGTTCTGACCGTCGGCGCATTGCTCTTGTACACAACGATGGACCGCCATATCGTCAGACAAACCGCCCTGATGGCCGCGCAATCGGCCGCGCTGGCCGCGCCCGATGCGAAACGCTATCCCTTCGGCGATGGCCAGGTTTTCGTTCGGGGCAGCCACCTATACGTCACGCTGCCGCGCCTCGCCGAGCCGCCGGCGGGCAAAGTCTACCAAGCGTGGACGCTGCCCAAGGGATCCAAGACGATGGCGCCCTCGGTCACCTTTACGCCCAACGAGCGCGACGTAACCGTCGTGCGCCTCCCCGAGTCGGCTCTAGAGGTGGCGGCAGTCGCGGTCAGCGTCGAGCCCGCCGGCGGCTCCAAGCAGCCAACCAGCAAACCAATCGCCCTCGCCACGCTTTAGCGCACCCGGGTAAATCCAAAGCCGCGTCCGCTCCGTTTCCTCAGGCGAAAATCGTTTTTCGTCGTCGAGCTCCCTGGCTCGAGAAAGGAACCCCATGCGGAATTCGACTCGTCTCGGCGCGCTTGCTCTGGCGGCCGCGATAGGCACTCCGGCCGTCGCCGCGGCGGCCCTCATGCCGAACATGAGCAACGAACCCACGCGTTTCTCCGGATCGTGCTGTGTCTATACGGGCGCGCCCGATCTGCAGCTCACCCTCTCGATGATCGTGGCCGGCGGCGGCCCAAAGAGCTTCCAGACTGCGACGTTGATCAAAGTGCTGACCGGCAAACTCTTCGATGCCGAAGTCGCCAAGCTCACGAAGCAATACGGTAAGGATCAAGTCGGCCAGTTTCTCAAGACGTTCGACTTTGTCGTCAGCGACTCGCTGAAGATCGTAGCCGAGAAGAAGGTTGCGCTGCCGGATTCGCCCAGCCCCGATCCTTCGGACGCGGCCGCGCTTGCAGCCGCACTGTGGAGCGCCGGACAGAGTGGTGAAGGCTTCAACGTTGAGGTTCTGCTCGATCGCCTCGTTTCGCATCCGATTCATCTTCAAGTGATGAAGGATATCGACGCGAAGTACGGGCTCGGCGTCGACGCGCAGTATCACGCGATTCTCACGACCGCGATGAAAGATCTCGCCCGCGCGTACAAGCTTTCTATGTGACGGCGCGCTAGCACCCAGAGCGTAGAGGCGGGCTAAATTACCAGATGCCGAGCATGGCCTTCACGTCGTCGGAGGCCATAGTCTTAGGATCCCAGGGCGGCGTGAACGTGATTTCGACATTGGCGTTCTTGACGCCGTCGAGGGCCATCACGTGGTCCTTTACTGACTGGACGAACATCGGGCCGACCGGACACATCGGAGAGGTCAAGGTCATCATGACGCTCACCTCTTCGCCGTTCTCGCCCTCGGCCGTGATATCGTAGACCAGCCCGAGCTCGAGGATACCGAGGTTGAGCTCGGGGTCTTTCACCTCGACGAGCGCCTCACGAACTTGTTCGACGGTTGGCATGCCTGCGAGGTTCCTCGGGCCGTAGGGCAAACCTTCGGTTAGAATGTGGTGTCAAGGGCCTCTGCGGGCGGCCCGGTCACGGATGCCGCGAAACTTCGCGTAAGCGGATTGAGTTTATAGGACAGGAGGATTACCAGAGCGATGTCAATGTGGGAGCCTTTCACCGAGCGAGCGCGGCGCAGCATCGTACTCGCTCAGGAAGAAGCTCAGCGCCTAGGAAACAACTATATCGGGACCGAGCACATCCTGCTCGGCATCATTTCCGAAGGCGAGAGCCTTGCCGCTAAGGTTCTTGAGTCGCTCGGAGTCAATCTGGCGAAAGTACGGCAAGAGGTCGAAGCGATCGTCGGGCGCGGCGGCCAGACGGTTCAACAGGAAATGGTCTTCACGCCTCGGGCCAAGCGTGTGATCGAGCTCGCCTTTGAAGAGGCTCGCCAGCTCAATCACAACTACATCGGCACCGAGCACCTGCTTCTTGGATTGATCCGCGAGGGCGAGGGCGTAGCCGCCCGCGTCCTAACCAATCTCGGAGTGGATCCGGCGAAGGTTCGCGTACAGACCACCTCTCTGCTCGGGGCGGAGGGCCAACCGCAAGCGCCCAAGGGCAAGAGCAAGACACCGACGCTGGACGCGTACGGGCGCGATCTGACGCAGCTGGCGCGCGACAACAAGCTCGATCCGGTGATCGGCCGCAACAACGAGATCGAACGGGTCATTCAGATTTTATCGCGCCGTACAAAGAACAACCCGGCGCTCATCGGCGAACCCGGCGTCGGTAAGACGGCGATCGCCGAGGGCCTCGCACAGCGCGTCATCAAGGGCGACATCCCCGAGCCGCTGCGCGATCGTCGCGTCATCACCCTCGATCTGGCTGGTTTGGTCGCCGGCACGAAGTACCGCGGCGAGTTCGAAGAACGCATGAAGCGCGTCATGGACGAGATCCGCGGTGCCGCCGGCGAGATCATTCTCTTCATCGACGAGCTGCACACGCTGGTCGGCGCCGGAGCGGCCGAAGGCGCGATCGATGCAAGCAACATCATCAAGCCGGCGCTTGCACGCGGCGAACTCCAATGCATCGGCGCAACGACGCTCAACGAGTTTCGCAAGCACATCGAAAAGGACTCGGCGCTGGAACGCCGCTTCCAGCCGGTGATGGTCGGCGAGCCGACCGTCGATGAGACGATCGAGATCCTCAAGGGCCTGCGCGATCGCTACGAAGCGCATCATAAAGTACAAATCACCGACGAGGCGCTGGCGAGTGCGGCCCGGCTGAGCGACCGTTATATTACCGACCGCTTCCTTCCCGATAAAGCGGTCGACCTCATCGACGAAGCGAGCTCGCGCGTGCGCCTGCAGGCGACGCTGCCGCCGCCCGCGATTCGCGAGGCCGACGCAGCGCTGCGTAAGCTGATCGCCGAGAAAGAGGCCGTCGTCAAGAATCAAGAGTTCGACAAAGCGGCCACAATTCGCGACCGTGAGGAGAAGCTGCGGCTCGAGAAATCGCAGCTCGAGCAAGAGTGGCGAGACCGCAAATCGACCGGCGAACGCGTTCTCAAGGTAACGCCTGATAACATCGCCGAGATCGTTGCCTCGTGGACGAAGATTCCGGTCAGCCGGCTCGCACAAGCCGAAACCGAAAAGCTGCTCAAGATGGGCGAGCTGCTCCACGAGCGCGTCGTCGGTCAAGAAGAAGCGGTTAACGTCATCACTCGGGCGATTCGCCGCTCGCGCGCCGGGCTGAAGAACCCGAGCCGCCCGATCGGTTCGTTCATCTTCCTCGGCCCAACGGGTGTCGGCAAAACGGAAGTCGCGCGCAGCGTTGCCGCATTTCTCTTCGACGACGAAGAATCGATGATTCGCATCGATATGTCGGAGTACATGGAGAAGTATTCGGTCAGCCGCCTCGTCGGCGCGCCTCCGGGATACGTCGGTTACGAAGAGGGCGGCCAGCTCACGGAGGCGGTCCGCCGCCGTCCGTACTCGGTCGTGCTGCTCGATGAGATCGAAAAAGCGCATCCCGACGTCTCCAACCTTTTGCTCCAAGTGCTTGAAGACGGGCGGCTGACGGATTCGCAAGGGCGTCAGGTCGACTTCAAAAACTCGGTGATCATCATGACGAGCAACGTCGGCGCCACCGGGATGACGACCACGACCGATATCGGCTTCCGGCCGGAACGTACGTCGATGTCGGATGAAGCGAAAGCCTACGAGCGGATGAAGAACCGTGTGATGGAGGAGGTCAAGCAGACCTTCCGTCCGGAGTTCCTCAATCGTGTCGACGAAGTGCTCGTCTTCCATCAGCTCACGCGCGAACAGATCGAAAAGATCGTCACGCTCGAGCTCGCGAAGGTCGTGCGGGAAGTTCGCGCGCAGGAAATGGAACTCAAGGTCACCGAGGGCGCGAAGGCGGTGCTCGCCAAGAAGGGCTGGGATCCGCAGTTCGGTGCCCGGCCGCTGCGCCGCGCGATTCAACGTATGGTCGAAGACGAACTTGCCGAAGAGATGCTCAAGGGCAACTTTGGCGCGGGCGATCACATTCTCGCCGACGTCGATCCCGACGATCCCGAAAAGCTCAAGTACGCGAAGATTCCGACGGTCGAGCCGCCCGCTCCGCCGTCGCCCTCAGAACCCGCAATAACCTAACGCGTCGTCCTCCAGCGGACTGCGCGCAGGGAAACTCCCAGTGCCACCCTTCGACAAGCTCAGGATAGACTTCGTCGAAGGGTGGCACTAAATGTTAGCAACGATTCTTGCCGTCGTTCTCGCGCAAGTCAGCCCCGCGCCGTCTGCCTCACCATCAGTCTCACCGCTTACGTCCCCGGGCGCGTCGCCCTCGGCCTCGCCCGGAGCGCCGCTGACGCTTTCGACGACCAGCGTCGACCTCAATCCGGCGCAGCAGAGCATCGTCACGGTCAGCGGCGCTGCCCCGCCGCTGCAGCTGACCCAGGATCGGCGACTTGTCACCGCGACGGCGGATTCCGCCGGTACGAGCGTGACGATCACGGCGTCGCAAGCAACTGGCACGGACATCCTGCACGTTACCGACGCGAACGGAGCGAGCGCCGACGTTGGGATCCGCGTTGCCTTCAACGCCGGCACGATCGTCGGGCAGACCACGCTGACGATCACGGGCGATCCCGCGCTGCCCGATTGGCTCGCCCAGCAAATCACCCAGTGGGTGACCCGCCTCACGCAGGCGTTGCCGGGCGCCAGCATTACGATCGGCACCGTCACGCCGCCGTCGGCGCCGCTGGGGCCCGGCGGGACCGCGCAGGTCACCGTCCCGATCCAAATCTCGGGAAACGGGCAGTACTTCGACCAGACGGGCACGACAACGGTCGACGTGCAGAACACGCCGATGCAGCCCTTCACGCCCGGGTTGCTTTTTTACGATGACGATCCGGAGCACATCACACAAGACGGCGTGCTCTTTCGCGGAGCCGTCTCGGCCGCGCAGCCGGCGCGCATCTACTACTACCACGACGCTACGATCGACCCGCGGCGGCTCGTCGTCGCGCTGCAGGCGACCGGCCAGAGTCCTGCGTCGGTTCAGCTGATACAGGCTTCGGCCGGCCCCAACATCGATGTGATGACCGTTGGACAAGCCATTACGAAGAAGTTCTTGCTGACGAAGAATCAGCACGAAGGGGTCGTGCTCGATCTCTCCGCCGATCAGCCGTATCTGATGACCGACCTAGCGATGACCTCGCGTCAACTCGTCGCGGGCACCGCGGATATCCGCGTTCTGTCGGGCGGCCCGGTCGAATTGACGGTGATCGGCGTCTCGCCGGGCGTGGACCCGCGCACGCTGCTAGCCGGTCCCGTCTTGCCCGGCGACGGGCATCATCGAACCGGAGTGTTTTCGATCGCGGGCTTCGGCTCGGATAATCTTCGGTATGCAGTCGGCAGCGAGGACGCAAGCGTCGTGTTGGGCGATACCGATCCAACGCCGCCCAACGTTACGCCGTCGGCTGCCGGACACGACTACGGCGACTACGGGGTCGTACACACGATCGCAGTGACGCTCGATAATCCCACCGCAGCACCGGCGGCCGCGTACCTGTACCTTCAGCCCCTTGCGGGGCCGGCGCGCGGAAGCTTCCTGGTCGACGGCAGCGTGGTCGACATCGGCTGCGTGCGCGTTCCCTCGAAATACCAGGTCACCGCCTTCGATCTGCCCCCGGGTCAATCGACGCACGTCGTGCAGACGATGACCGACGGAGGTTCGTTCTATCCCGTGCGCCTCGGCGTTACGGCAAGCGCTCCGCAGCCGAGCGCTCCGCCGATCAACGCCCCGGACGGCTGCTTCCCGAAGCCGCAGGCTTCCCAGAGCCCATGAGCGCTGAGGGCGAATCGAAGGTCATTCTGCTGGTGCGCTTGCTCAATGCGATCGATCAGGGCCGTCACTCGTTCGAAGCGCTCAAAGAGAAGATTGCCGAGAGCGGCCGCGCGCCCAGCACGCGCAGCCTGCGGCGCTATCTTGCGATCCTTACCAACGCCGGCTTCCCGCTCTACTTCGATCGCGCGGCAAACGTCTACCGGTTCGCCCAAGGCTACAGTCTCAAGCGGCTCGATCTCAGCAACGGCGAGCTGTTCGGCTTGGTCGCGCTGCGGTCGTTGGGCGCAAGCATCGGCGGCACGATCGGTGCCTCGATCGACGACGTCGCGGAAAAGCTCGTCGGAAGCGCGGGACGCGGCGCGCGGGACCGCGTCGACGCGGCTACGCCCGTCGCCTTTCGTCTCTCCGAAGTCTCGCTCGACAAACGCGGCGAGCGTGCCTTCGCATTGCTCTCGTCGGCAGAGCGCTCGTCACGGAGCGTTCGCTTCAAATATCGCGATAAGGAGGGACGCAGCAGCTCGCGCACGGTCGACCCGTACGGCTTCATCATCAACGCCGGGCGAGTCTATTGTGTGGCGCACGATCACACTCGCAACGACAAGCGCACCTTCGCGGTGGACAGCGTCAGCGAGCCGCGAGTGCTCGCAAAGACGTTCGTGCGCCCGAACGGCTTCAACGTGGAGGCCTACGCGGCGGCGTCGATCAGCGGAGTGCTTCACAGCGACGAGACGACCGACGTCCGCGTCCGGTTCGCGCCGCGCGTCGCCAAGGCTGCGGCGGCGGCGCACATCGTTGCCGATCGCAGGATCGCACAGCGGCGCGACGGAACGGCTGAGATCACGTATCGCGTTGCCGACGTCGACGAGCTGGTCCGCTGGGTTCTCGGCTGGGGAGCGCAGGCAGAGGTGGTCGCGCCCGAGGCCGTGCGCGCGCGCATTGCAGCGTTGGCCCAAGAAGTAGCGAAGAAGTACGCCCAATGAGCCGCTGGGTATTTGCAATTGGCGCGATCGGCGCCGCCCTTCTTACAGCCTGCGCACAGGCGCTGCCGGGCGGCCAGGAGAGCGGCTTGACGGCTCTCTCGTCGGCACGGCTGACCGCGATGCTCTTGACGCAGCCGGCGCCGAGCCATCCCGATCGCGGCCATTCGTGGATGTTGCCCGACGCGGCGAAGGTAAAGGAACTGCTCTACGTCTCCGACTGGGGAACCGACGACGTCTTCATTTACAACTACAGAACCCGCGCGCTGGTCGGACGGCTGACGGGTTTCGCCAAGCCTTACGGCCAGTGTGTGGATAAGGGCGGCAACGTCTGGATCACCAATCTCGATTCCACGGCGGTCGTAGAGTTCGCCCATGGCGGTGTCACCCGGCTGAAAACCCTACATGGAGCCGGCCACTCCGCGGGATGCTCGGTCGATCCGACGACCGGAAACCTCGCCGTCGCCAACCTCGACCTCCCTGCCGAGCTGCAGATCTACAAAAAGGCCGCGGGCAGCGCGAACGTCTTCAAAAGCTCGGCTTGCGATGAGGATATGTGGTCGCCCGGCTACGGCAAGAAAGGCAACCTCTACGTGGAGGGGAGCAACGCGTCGATCGTGACCGTCTGCGAGCTCGAGCACGACGGAACGACGCTTCGCGGTCCCGTCAAACTGCTGAACTTTACAATCGGCCTGGGAGGCGGTGTCATGTGGGATGGCACGCACCTCATCCTTACCGATCAGTATTACGGCGGCCAGACGATCACCGCGGTCTACCAAGTAACCGAAGAGCAGTCGGGCAATCTTCAGAAAGCGGGCTCGACCGTTCTGAAGGATGCCTCCTGCGACGGCGGCGTGCGCGTTCCGCAGCCCTTCGTCGTCGGCGCCAAGAACACGCCGCTCAATCAAACCCAGGGCACCGCCATCGTCGGCGGCAACTTGCAGTGCCTTAGCCTTTTCAACCTCTGGCACTATCCGGCCGGCGGCGGCCCGCTTAGCAGGCTGCAATCGCCCCCAACCCAACCCTTCGGCGAATCAGTCAGCATCGCCCCATAAACCAAAAACACCACGCACCTCAACCTCCACGCAAGCCGCGATGACCAGTTCGCCAAGAAGCGAGAGCACGCGCAGATGTGCTTCGGAACCTGCTAGCCGAAACTTCGAGGCCGCCGGGATCCCAAACCGACGGATCTTTTTATCCTGATGGTGAGTTGGGCCGGGTTATGCCCGGACAGGGAGGCGTCGAGACGAGTTCGCGCAGGCACGCACGGATGCCGGAGCGGACGAGCGCGCGAGCAGGAGTGGCGCCGGATGCGCCGCGACGAGCGTCCGAGTCGTCCGGGCATAACCCGGCCCAACGGGTAACGAAGCGAGAAAAAAACAGAACCCGTTGAAGCGAGGCCTCAACGGGCTCCAACAACAAACCTCCACGCAAGCCGCGATGACCAGGTCGCCAAGAAGCGAGAGCACGCGCCGAATGTGCTTCGGAACCTGCTAGCCCCACACCGACGGGCCCTTTTATCTTGATGGTGAGTTGGGCCGGGTTATGCCCGGACAGCGAGGCGTCGAGACGAGTTCGCGCAGGCACGGATGCCGGAGCGGACGAGCGCGCGAGCAGGAGTGGCGCCGGATGCGCCACGACGAGCGTCCGAGTCGTCCGGGCATAACCCGGCCCAACGGGTGACGAAGCGAGAAAAAAACAGAACCCGTTGAAGCGAGGCCTCAACGGGCTCCGACGCATTCACGCACTTGCCTCGCCTGTTTGGCTACCTGGTCGGAGAGCCCCACCGACGCCGGACAAGCGGTTTGACCGCTGCAGTGGAATCGACGTTCATCACGGCGTTTCACACCTAAATGCATTGGTCGCGAGCGATGCGTTCGTCGCACTTCGGATTGGATTCGAAGCTCGAAAAGCGTAGCACGCGCAAGCTTGGGTCGACAAGTGTCGCAGCCTGCAATTCACAAGCTGTCCACAGGTTTTTTCCGTTATGCACATAGAATGGAAATTGCCATGCAGCCCATACCGTTGCTCCTTGCTCTATTGATTCATGCGAGCGGCCCGGCGACGGTCGCGCAGAGCCTTTTCGGCGGGCTTCCGATCGACGGGATCCACTGCGATGCGCAAGAAGGTACGGTCGAGCACATTCATACCCGCCTGCAGATATTCAATCGCGGCAAGTCGCTCACGATTCCGGCGATGATCGGCATCCCGCGCCAAGGCACCTGTCTGTATTGGGTTCACACCCACAGCGGCGACGGCTACATTCACATCGAATCGCCGGTCGTGCGTACCTTCACGCTCGGCCAGTTCTTCGATATTTGGGGCGAAGACCTGAGTTGGACGAAGGCCTCCGACGTGCAGGCTCCGCATGGCAAACGCTTGAGTATTTGGCTCAACGGCACGCTCTGGCACGGTAAGGATCCGCGCGAGATCGCGCTGCGCGATCGCGAAACGATCGTCATCCAGAACGGGCCGCCCTTCGCTAAACCGGCACCCTCGGATTGGTCGAAACTCTAGAGCTCGACGGGCGCCATCTGACGCTCGAGGCGGTTGAGGCGGCGGCGCTCGGGGCGCGCGTCGGGATCACCTCGGCGGCGCGCGAGCGCGTGCGGCGCGCCCGCGATTTCGTCGACCGCAAGTTCGCCGCGGGCGATCGCATCTACGGTGTAACGACCGGCTTCGGCCGGCTTGCGAACATCGCCGTCGCGCCCGAAGACGCCGCCGAGCTGCAGCTCAACCTCGTCCGCAGCCACGCGGCGGGCACCGGCGAGCCGTTGCCGATTCCGATCGTGCGCGCTGCGAGCGTCCTTCGCGCGAACTCGCTCTCGGCCGGTCATTCCGGCGTCAAGCTTGAGACGCTCGACCTGATCCTTGGTATGCTCGCGCGCGGCGTTACGCCAGTCGTGCCCTGCCAAGGTTCGGTCGGCGCCAGCGGTGATCTCGCGCCGCTCGCGCACATGACGCTCGCGCTGATCGGCGAGGGCGAATGCTACTACGGCGGCGAGCGCATGCCAAGTGCCGTAGCGCTCGAGCGCGCCGGCCTCGAACCGATTGCACTTGGGGCAAAGGAGGGGCTCGCCCTCGTCAACGGTACGCAGGTCATGACCGCGGTGGCGGCGCTCGGCGTGTTGCGCGCGGAACGGCTTGCGGCTGCAGCCGACGTGATCGCGGCGATGTCGCTGGAAGCCTATCTGGCGAGCGATCGCGTCTTCGATCGCCGCCTCAACGACCTGAGGCCCCATCCCGGTCAGGAACGCGTTGCGGGCAATCTCCGCGAGTTGCTGGCCGATTCGGAGATCGTCCACTCGCACGTCGAGTGCGAGCGAGTGCAGGATCCCTACTCGTTTCGCTGCGTCCCGGTCGTGCATGGGGCGGTGCGCGACTCGATCGCTCACGTGCGGCGCGTCACCGAGATCGAAAGCAACTCGGTTACCGACAATCCGCTCGTCTTTCCCGAAGACGGCGACTTCGTCTCGGGCGGCAACTTTCACGGCGAGCCGGTTGCAATCGTGCTGGATCTTCTGAAGATCGCCATCTCCGAATTGGCCTCGATTGCCGAGCGGCGGCTCTACCTGCTGCTCAATGCGGAGGACCGCGGCTTGCCGCTCTTCCTCGCGCACCGTCTCGGGCTGCAGTCGGGCCTGATGATCGTGCAGTACACCGCCGCGGCGCTAGTCAACGAGAACAAAGGCTACGCGTGGCCCTCGAGCGTCGACTCGATCCCAACCTCGGCCGGTCAAGAGGACCACGTCAGCATGGGCATGACCTCGGCTAACAATCTGATGCGCGTTCTGGAGAACGTCGAGGGTGCGCTTGCATGCGAGCTGCTCGGTGCGATGGCGGCCGCGGACTTCCGCAAACCGCTGCACCCGGGGCGGGGCACCGCGGCGGCACATGAGATCACGCACGAACGCATCGCGCCGTTTATCGCCGATCGCAGCCCTGCGCCCGACATCGCCGCCGCGCGCGAGCTGATTGCCTCCCGCGCGTTCGCCGGCGCGGCCGAAGCCGCGATCGGCCGCCGCCTATAGGGTGACGTTCACCGAGAAGTAGGCGTTGAACGGGTTTGGCAGTGTGAACGCGTTCGTATCGGCATAGGCCGGTATGTAGGAGTTCGCAAAGGCGGGATTGAGCGGCACCCCGTTGGCGAACTTGTCGTTGGGCGAGGCGCCGTTATAGAAGTTCGCAGTGTAATAGTAGTTGGCGATGTAACCGCAGGTGTAACTGTTGGGCGGATACTGCTTGGTCCACGGCTCCGACGAGCCGCCGAAGCAGGCGTTGACCAGATTGGCCAAGAGCGCGT
Organism: Candidatus Cybelea sp.; assembly: GCA_036489315.1. Taxonomy (NCBI): domain Bacteria; kingdom Bacillati; phylum Vulcanimicrobiota; class Vulcanimicrobiia; order Vulcanimicrobiales; family Vulcanimicrobiaceae; genus Candidatus Cybelea; species Candidatus Cybelea sp. The sequence goes on along the minus strand of DASXFZ010000055.1, from coordinate 29,329 downwards.
TGACCTTGACCCGCGGGGTGACTTGATAGGACATCTGCAGGCTGAAATTCAGCTGATCCGGCTGCCGGAACTGGCCAAAGCTGTCGAAGACGCCGGTCTGCGGATTCGGAATCGCCAAAATTCCGGGCTCCGTTCCGTTCTGGGTCGCCGCCAGGCCGCAGGTCGTGTAGTCGGCCTGGAACTTGTTCGGCGCAGTGGGGATGTGGGTCGAGTTGCGCGCACAGGTACGCGGATCCAAACCGTTGACATCCGCGGGATTGCCGTAGGGTTGGCCTTCGTTGAACGTCAGCGCCGGCGAAATCGCAAACTTGTTGTGCTTGTAGTTGACGATCGCGCTGACGACGTTGGGTGAAAGGTAGGCGAAATCCAGGCCGACGGGATACCAGCCGTTGCGGTCGAGCAGCGGCTGCGGCGCCATCTTGTAGTACGGATTTAAGATCACCCCGTTGTAGTTCGGGTTGAGCCGGATGCAGCGCGGATCGGGATACACGTTCCCGGCCTTGTCGTTTTCATAGCACTGCGATCCGCCGCCGGCGCGTGTGAGCCCGTTGAAGTTCGCGATGTTCTGGTTGTACGGATCGATCGGGTTGAGCGAGGTGCCGGGATAGTTGGCCCAGCGCTCCGCCGCGTTCGTGTAGGTGTACGAAAGTAAGAAGGAGAGGCCGTTCTTGTCGAAGTCGCCCTTCGTAAACTCGAACTCGACACCGTCGACGCGCTCGACGCCGGAGTTGAGACCGCCGGTCAAACCGAAAGGAAGGCTGATGTTATAGACCTGATTGGTAGCGTAACGATAGTACGGCGTCAGCTTGATCGACATGTCCGTGCCTTTGAAACGGCGCTCGTACGACGCGTCGTAGTTATCGGAGTACTGCACCGCCGGGTCGTGTTTGGGCGTCGTATACCCGTATTGCCAGAAGGCCTGGAAGAGATCGTAGGCGAGGTTGTTGTCCTTCGCGTTGTACTGGACCTGATAAGTCTCGGGCTCCTGCGCGTAGCGCCCGGCCGAGAAGCGTAGTACCGTGTCGGGATTGACCGTATAGGTGGCACCGATGCGCGGTGTCAGGGCGTAGTCCGCCAGCGTCGGGCTGTAGCTGTTGCTCAGCAGCAGATGGCCGCTTTTTCCGTCGGGATGCACGGTCTGCACCGGGTGCGCGGGAATCGAGTTATCCAGCGGGCAGTTGAAACCGATAAAAGGCGTCGCCGGCCGTCCGCTCGCGGGCGGCGAGGGGATGAAGTACGGCTGAAGCGTCTGAGGATTGTAACAGAACTCGTTCTGACCGGCGAGAAACCAGAAGTTCTGGCCGTTGCTCGACGTGTTGGCGAGATTGTACGCGTACTCTTCCCCACGCAGCCCGAGATCGACGTTGAGCTTGTCGGTCGGCGTCCAGTGATCTTCGAGCGCGACCGAGGTAAAGTTCGGAGTGACGTTGTTGAGGAATCCGGAGTCGCCGGTGAACGTGACCTGCCAGTTCGCGCCGGGAACCTTCGGCGAGCCGGGCTCGGGATAGAGGAACGAGCCGCTCGTTACGGGGCTGTTGCACGGCGCCGGCTGCCCCGCTTTATACGACTCACCTTCGAAGCTGCCGGCAGCATAGGCAAAGCACTGCTTACCGTTGGTGAGATTGGTCGCGCTCGTACTGAGGAAGTTGTTGAAGTTCGTGTTGTTATAGCGATTGGTCGTCGCCGTCGTATAGTTGGCGTCGACGTTGAGCAGGTGCTGCGTGCTGAGCTGATCGGCGAAGGTAAAGGCGAGCCCGCGGGTGTGGGACTCGAGCTCGTAGTCGTAACTGGTGACGCCGAAACCGTAGAACGGCGTGCCGTAACTGAGCGGGCTGGTCTGCAGCCAATCGGAGTAGAACGTGTAGCCGTAGATACGGAAGTAGGCGTTTGAGCCGATGTTGTGCTGGTACTGTAGTTTGAAGATCGACGCGTTGTTCCAGAACGTGTCGCGCGCGTCGGCCGGAACCGCCGAGAACGTTCCCGCGGCGCACTGGCCCTTGAGCGTCACGCCGGCGTAGAAGCCGTACGGATCGACGTTCGCGCAGCGGTTGCCGGGCGAGCCCGGGTCGAAGTAGGGGACCGGCGCGATGCCGGTCGGGTTTTGGCCGAATTGCGTGTGGGACGGCCAGGTAACGAAGTCGCCCCAGACCTCCGGCACGTTTTCACCGTAGATCGCCTGGCTGAGCTGATTGATGACGTGGGGTCCGAGGTCGTTCTGCGAGCTGTAGAACGAGCTGAGCAACGAGGTGACGTTGTATAGGATCTGGATGTCGTCGCGGCCGGCGTCGCGGCGGTGCGGAACGCCGATGTGCAGGTTGAGGACGTTCTCGCGATCGCCGATGTTCGAGTAGCTCGCATAGGCCGGGGAGAGCGTCTGATAGCAGCCCGGGTTCCGATGCGTGCCGACCGGCAGACTCATCGTGCCCGCAAGTCCGAAGTCCTTATAGCCGTACGGGTTGTAGACCGGCGATGCGTTCGGGCCGCCGTACCAGCCCGAGCCGCTGGGCGGCTTGTACGAGCACTCCGGGAAAACGCCGCCGAAAGGCAGATTGATCGTGTTGTAGGCGATCGCCGGATAGCCCCAGACGTCGCCGAGATTCGAACCGTTGAACTGGTCGAGATATCGGTAATCTTGATTGTAGCCGCCGATTCCGACGTAGTAGGAGAACATCCGGTCCGGCGTCGCGCCGCCGGCCTCGACCTGCAGGTTGTGGTAATAGGTCGGCGTGCCCAAACCGGCGTTGACGTTGGCATATCCTGGGAAGGTTCCGGTCTTGATGACCTGGTTGATGAAGCCGGCGAGGCCGGTCGCGCTCTCGCCGGCGGTTCCCCCGCCGGTATACACCTGCAGTTCCTGTTGTCCCAGCGTGCCGGCCGTCCCGCCGGGATAGTTATCGAACGAACGATTGACCGGGACGCCGTCGAACTCGTAGCCCACCTGGTCGTAGTTGCCGCCGCGAATGTAGACGGTCTGATCCCAGCCCTGCTGGTTGGGCGGCACGAACGCACCCGGTACCGCAGCGATCGCCGAGTAGGCGTTGTTCAAGTTGCCGCCGCCGCCGAGGCCGGCCGCGGCCGCGGTCATCGTCGAGTTGACCGAATAAACGTCGGTCGTCGTGCCCGATTTGACTACATCCATGCTGGAGCGCGAGGTAACGTGGGCGATCGTCCGCATCGAAGGCGCAAGCGGAACGCGTAACGCCTGCACCTGGTCGGCGAAGACGGAGATGCCCGTAATCGTCGAGGTTTCGAAACCGTCCTTCGAGACCGTGATCGTGTAGGTATCGGGCGCCAGCGAGAGTATCGAGAATCGCCCCGCGGCATCCGTCGTTACGGTCGTCGTCTGCGATGGACTGACGACCGCGACTCTCGCGCCGGCGACCGGCGCACCGGTGGCACTGTGGGCCACCGTTCCGGTCAGCGAGCCCGTCGTTCCGGCGAGCCCGGTGCCGGCGGAAAACGCAAATCCGAGGATGCTCGTCAAAATGAGTACGACAAAATTACGCTGTCTGCACATGCGTGTCGTGCATTCTCTGCTGCGTTCGAGAGGTCTTGTCCATACCTCCAAGAATTCTGGCGCGTTATGAGCGTTATCGCCGGACCGCGGACCGTTCGAGCGCCGCACGGAGCCGAGCTCAGTTGTCTTGGATGGCCGCAAGAAGCCGCGCTGCGCATGCTGATGAACAACCTCGACCCCGAGGTTGCCGAACGCCCCGACGACCTGGTGGTCTACGGCGGAAACGGGCGCGCCGCACGTTCGTGGGAGGCCTTCGATGCGATCGTCCGGACTCTACGGCGGCTGCGATCCGACGAGACGATGATCGTTCAGAGCGGCAAGCCGGTCGCGGTCTTCAAAACTCACGCTCGCGCTCCGCGCGTGCTGATCGCCAACGCGAACCTCGTGCCCAAGTGGGCCGACTGGAACACCTTTCGCGAGCTGGAAGCGCAAGGGCTGACGATGTACGGCCAGATGACGGCCGGCTCGTGGATCTACATCGGTACGCAAGGCATCCTGCAAGGGACGTACGAGACCTTTGCCGAGTTGGCGCGGCGCCACTTCGGCGGCTCGCTTGCCCGCCGCGTAACGTTGACGGCCGGTGTCGGCGGAATGGGCGGCGCGCAACCGCTGGCCGTGACGATGAACGACGGAATCTGTCTGATCGTCGACGTCGACCGGGCGCGTTTGGAGCGCCGTCGTGAGCTGCGCTATCTCGACCGCGTCGTTGATTCGCGCGAGGAGGCGCTGCGCCAAGTGGAAGCGGCGTGCGGCCGCGGCGAGGCCGTCTCGATCGGGTACGAAGGCAATGCAGCCGAGGAGTTCGCGCTGCTCTACGATTTGGGGCTGCGGCCAGACGCGGTAACCGATCAAACCTCCGCGCACGACCTGCTCGACGGTTACGTGCCGGCCGGTCTTTCTCTCGCACAAGCAGCCGAGCTGCGGCGGCGAGATCCGGAAGAGTATCAGCGCCGCGCGCTCGTGGGCTGCGGCGAGCAGGTGCGCGCGATGGTTCGGTTCCTTGACGCGGGATCGGTCGTCTTCGACTACGGCAACAATATCCGCGCGCAGGCGCAGCGGGCCGGTTTCGAGCGCGCGTTTGCCTTCCCGGGATTCGTGCCGGCCTTTATTCGCCCGCTCTTCTGCCGCGGCTCCGGGCCGTTCCGCTTCGCCGCACTCTCGGGTGACCCCGACGACATCGCGGCTTGCGACGCAAAACTGCTCGAGCTGTTTTCCGACGACGAGTCGCTGACGCGCTGGATTCACATGGCGCGCGAACGCATCTCCTTCCAAGGATTACCGTCGCGAATCTGCTGGCTGCCGTATGGGCGGCGCGCGATTGCGGGGCTCGCCTTCAACGAGCTCGTTGGGAGCGGCGCGGTGAAAGCGCCGATTGTCATCGGGCGCGATCACCTCGATACCGGCAGCGTCGCGTCGCCCTATCGCGAGACCGAAGCGATGCGGGACGGCAGCGATGCGATCGCCGACTGGCCAATCCTCAATGCGCTGCTCAATACCGCGGCGGGCGCGCACTGGGTCAGCTTCCATCACGGCGGCGGCGTCGGCATTGGCTACAGCCTGCACGCGGGCATGGTCGTCGTTGCCGATGGGAGCGACGACGCGCGCGAGCGGCTCGGCTGCGTGCTGACGACCGACCCCGGCATGGGCGTCGTGCGTCACGCCGACGCCGGCTACGAGATCGCAATCGAAACGGCCGATCGAGAAGGGATCGATTGGCGTCTCTGACCGTCTGCGCGAAGACGATCGTCACGTGCGATACGCAGGCTGCGCAATGCGGCATCGACTTCGCCGCGCTCGGGCGCATCGACGACGCTGCAATGCTGATCGACGACGGCACCATTGCCGCAATCGGCCCCAAGACTGTCATCCTGAGCAAGGCGCGTAGCGCCGAGTCGAAGGACGAAGGGCGAGCTCTGGATCTAAACGATCACGTAATTTTCCCCGGGTTCGTCGACGCGCACGCGCACCCGCTATATGCGGGCGATCGGGAGCCCGATTTTGCGGCGCGCCAGCGCGGCGAAACGCCGGCGCTGGGGATGCGCTACACGATCGACCGTACGCGCGAAGCGCTGCTCGACCCCGAGCGGTTCTACGATACGACGGTTCGTCCGCGCCTCCAAACGATGCTGCGCCACGGCACGACGACGCTCGAGACGAAGACCGGCTACGCGCTGCATCGTCCGGGCGAACTGGCGCTGCTCGATCTGATGGCCGCGCATCGCAACGATCCCGGCGTCCCGCGTCTGGTTGCAACCTTTCTCGGTGCGCACGCGCTGCCGCCCGAGTTCGACTTCGAACGCGAAGATGGATTCGTCGACTATCTGATCGATCAAGTGATTCCGCTCGCGGCAATGCACGGTGCGGTGTACGCGGATGCATTTTGCGAACCGGGCTTCTTTTCGCCCGAGCAGGCGCGCCGCTATCTCGATGCCGCGCGGCTGCACGGCATGCGCCTTCGCGTACACTGCGACGAAATGTCCTACGGTGCCGCCGCCGCGATGGCGACCACGCTCGAAGTCGATGCCGTCGACCACTGCAACTACATCCGCGACGACGACGTGAAGGCGATCGCGCAGCGCGGCATCGTCACCGTCGCCTGCCCGGCGACGATCGAGTTTCTCAACCTCCCGCAGAGAGCGCCGGTACGCGCGCTGCTTGAAGCCGGTGCGACGGTTGCACTCGCCAGCGACTACAATCCCGGCACCTCGCCCTGCTTCAACCTGCAGACCGTCGCCTATTTCGGGCGGAAATATTTCGGGCTCTCGGCAGCCGAAGCGCTCTACGGCGTGACGCGCGCGGCCGCGCACTCGCTGCGGGCGGATGGCGGCTCGCTGCGCGTCGGCGGGCCGGCCGACTTCGTCGCGATGCAGATCGCTTCGCCCGAGGAGTTCGGCTGGCAGTTCGGCGGCAATCTGGCAAGCACCGTCGTCAAAAACGGCGCGATCGTGTGACCAGCGAGCTGGTCCGCTGTGCGCGCGCGCTCGTCGGCGGCGAGCTGCGTGAGGACTATGCGTTCGCGGTGCGCGAGGGGCGGATCGCGGCTGCCGGTAACTTCCTCGACGTCCGCGACACGGCAGGCGACCTGGAGGCTCGCTCCTTCCCGGTCGATCGCCTGATCGTCCCCGGATTCATCAACGGCCACAGCCACGCGTATCAGATTCTCTTACGCGGCTGGGCCGATGACCTGCCTTTTGCGAAGTGGCGCAGCGACGCGCTCTATCGCGTCGTCCCGCATCTGACTGCCGACGACATCTATTGGACGTTTGCGCTGGCCTTCTCCGAAATGCTCGCCGCCGGCATCACGACGGTCGCGGAGTTCTTCTATCTCAACGGAGAGGGAAACGCGCACGCCGAGGCCGCGATCCGCGCCGCGCGGGAGACGGGAATCCGCTTGGTCTTCGCCCGCACGTGGATGGACGCCGAGTATGCTCCAGCGCAGTTTCGCGAGAGCATCGATCTCGCCGCCGAACGAACGCGCGAGTTGATGGAACGGTATCCGGAGGCGAACGTCTGCGTGGCGCCGCACTCGCTGCACGCCGCCTCGCACGATATGATCCGCAGCGCCGCGGAGTTTGCGAGCGATCGCGACTGCATGCTGCACATCCACGTTGCGGAGGCTCCGTATGAAGGCGAAGAGACGCTTGCGCGTTTCGGTGCCACGCCGGTTGCATTGCTCGACCGCCTCGGGGCGCTGACGCAGCGCACGGTGGCAATTCACGCCATCTACCTCTCCGAGCAGGAGAAGGAGATGATCGCGCGGGCCGGCGCTCGCGTCATCCACAACCCGATGACCAATCAGTACCTCGGCGACGGCATCTGCGACGTCGTCGGTCTGCGCTCACTCGGAGTCGTGATGGGATTGGGATGCGACGCCGACGTCAAGCCCTCGGTGATCGACGAGATGCGCGCGGCGACGCTCTTGCAAAAGCTGCGGCGGCTGGACGGCGCGGCATTCGGCGCGCACAATGCGTTCGCGCTCGGCACCGCGCAGGGTGCGAGTGCGCTGCGTCTCGATGCCGGGGATCTGCGCGAAGGACTGCCGGCCGATTACGTCGTGCTCGACGCATCGGGGATCGATCGGTGGTCGCCGCCGCTCAATGCGCTCGTCTATCGCGGCGAAGATTCGTGGGTGCAGGCGACCTTCGTGGACGGGCGCCGCGTCTACGTCGGTGAAGCCTCGCCGCTGGCGCGCCGAGCCCGGGACGAGGTCGACAAAATCGCGAAGCACCGAGTTCAATGAGGAGGTCGATGGAAATGCGCACGACGATTCTCGCGGTTTTCCTAATCGGGTTAGTGGCCCTCACGGGATGTAGCGGCAATAAGGCGAGCAACGCCGCGTCGAACGCCGCCAACGCGGCCGCGACCGCCGCGAGCGACGCGGGGAACGCGGCTTCCAACGCCATGCACTCAGCCGGCCAAGCGGCTACCGGCAGCCAGACACCACCCAACTGCGGCGCGGTCTCGGCCGTCTGGGTGAACCTCAAAACGAAGGTTTACCACGAGTCGGACGACCCGATGTACGGCAAGACCAAGCACGGCGAGTATCTCTGCCCGTCAGCAGCCAAGGCACAAGGCTTCCGTCCCGCGGGGGGCGCGATGGCGGGCAAGCATCATCGCCGCTCCGAGGGTGCCGGCAGCGCGGGAGGCGAGAGCTCGATATAGCCTTCGCGAGGTGCGTGTAAGCACTTGCATTAGCCCCGCCCGTGTGATAGCATCTGCGTGCAAGTACCCACTTGCAATGCTAATTTACCGGTGAGGAGTACAGGGCTGAGCACGAATTCCGTTCTTATCGAGTACCGGCCTGGGGTCTATGCGGCCCTTGAGGCCGAGGTGCTCGCGGCTATCCAAGAGGACGGCGCCGACCGCGTCGTTCTCGATCTCGACAAGCTCGACCGGCTCGATTCGGGCGGCGTCCGCGAGGTGATCTCCCTGCTGCGGCGCGTCCGCTCCATCGGGGGCGACCTGGCGCTGCGATCGACCAACCCCGAAGTGCTCCGTACGCTTTCCGCGACCGGGCTGGACCGTGTCTTTTCACTCGAAGGAGAGGCGGTGTAGATGGTGAGATCGCTGCCGTTCGCGCTCATCGCTGCCGTACTGCTCGGCACGGCTCCAGCCCTTTCTGCGGGCAGCGAGGGCGCCGGGGCCCCGCTCGATGCTCGGGCGGTGATCCAGCGCCTGGCCGATCGCAACCCTACCCTGCAGAGCTACAAATCGCGCGTCCACGTCGACGTGCGCATGCTCAGCTTTCCGTATCTGGCCCCGAAGCTCGACGGAACCTCGTATTATAAGCGGCCGAACCTCTACGTCGTCGTCTTCGACCGAATGCCCGGATACGCGCGCAATTTCGGGACGCTCTTCAACGACGTCGGCAACCCGCTGGCCTGGCAGCGCGACCAATACGTCTCTACGGAGGGGACGACGCTGCTCAACGGCCGCCCGACGGTCGTCTTGCGCCTGACCAAGAAGATTCACAGCGACATTCTCGATCACACGCTGGCCTACGTCGACACCGAAAGCTGGGTGCTCGTGCGAATGGAGTGGTACTACACCAGCGGCGGCAAGATCACGATGTCGCAGCAGTATCGCATCGAGAATAGCTACGTCGTCCTCTCGCAGCAGCACGCGACGATTGCGATCCCGCACGTGCGCGCGGTCGCCGACGCCGCGTACGGCGTCTACCAGACGAACGTCCCGGTGCGCCTCGGCTCTAAAGTGCCGCAATGATCGAGACCCGCAAACTAGATCTCGGCCGTTCGGCCTCGCCGGAAGAGACGCGCGAGCGCATCCTCGTCGCGACGCGTGAAGTGATCGGCCGCAAGGGCAAGCGCGGGGCGACCACGCGCGAGATCGCCGACGTCGCCGGCGTCAACGAAGCGACCCTCTTTCGTCACTTTGGAACCAAGGAATCGCTGCTGGTCGCCTGCGCGCAGCACTTTTGCGGACACCTCGAACTCGCCGGCGCTGCCGCAACGCGCAGCGGCGACCTTGCGCAGGACTTGCTGGCGCTCGCGCGCCTGATGTTCGCTCGTTTCGTCGCGCTCGGCGATATGATTCGCTGGTCGCTGGTCGAGCAGGAGTACGAACAAGATATCTTTGCCGAGACGGCCTGGCGGCCGCAGCTCGCAATCCTCGCCGTGCTGACGGAGTTCATGAAGCGCCGTATCGAGGGCGGCGAACTGCGAGGCGAGCCGCAGAAGCTCGCGATGGTATTTTTGGGCCTGGTGTTCATGCATGCGCTCGGGCGAAAGAAGTTTCCCGGTTCGCCGCTCCACGGCGGGGACCCGGATAACGCGCTGCGTTTTTATATCGACGTTTTTCTCAATGGGGTAAAGAACTCGTAAAATGGATACGAGAGAAGCTGATCAGCAAAAGACGATCGAACGCAAGGGGAACGGCACCGGAAGGGCCGCGCCCCAAGAGGTTCGCGCCGACGACGCCGGCGAGTCGCGGGGGCGGCCGCGCAAGCGGATATTCTTCATCATCGGCGCGGTCGTCGTGATTGCCGTCGCCTTGATCTGGGGTCTGCCGTGGTTGAACTTCATGCTTTCGCACGAAGGCACCGACGACGCGCACGTCGCCGCCGACGAGGTTGCGGTCACGAGTAAGATCCCCGAGCGCATCAACCAGATCTTGGTCGATACGAACCAGCAGGTCCATCGCGGGCAGCTCCTGATCGTTCTCGACAACAAGGACGAGATCGCGCGGTTGCGCGCGGCGCAAGCGCAGTACGACCTCGCGGTCGCAAACCAGCACGCGACGACCACCCAGGGGCAGGGCGCCGTGGCGCAGGCGAGCGGCGCGATTGGCAACGTGCAAGCGCAGGTCCCGGCGGCCCAGGCCGGCGTGGAACAGGCGACGGCGCAGCTGCGCGCCGCACAGGCGCAGGTCCCCGCCGCGCGCCAATCCTACGATAAAGCGCAGGCCGATCTCGATCGTGCGCAGTCGCTGGTAAGCACCGGCGACGTGGCTTCGCAGACGCTCGACGCGGCCCGCGCCCAGAGCGCAGGCGCGGCGGCGCAGCTGCGGGGCGCGCAGGATCAGGTCAACGTCGCGGAGGCGGCGGTCTATGCCGCGCAGAGCCGCGTCTCGGCAGCGCAGGCCGGCGTCGCAGAGGCCTCCGGCGGCCTCACAACGGCACAGGGTAAACTCGCCCAAGCCTCCGATCCCAGCCAAGTCGAAGCCGCAAAGGCGCAGCTCAACCTCGCCAAGCAGAATCTCAACTACACCCACATCTACGCTTCGACCGATGGCTACATCGGTGAGAAGAGCGCGGAAGTCGGGCAGACGGTCGGCGCCGGCATCACGCTGCTGACGATCGTACCGCACAAGATCTACATCACCGCAAACTACAAAGAAACTCAGATGGGCAAGATGCGAGTCGGCCAGCCCGTGGATATAAAAGTCGACGCCTATCGCGGCCTGACGTTCCACGGCCACGTCGCCTCCATCAACCCAGCTTCGGAAAATACCTACGCCTTGGTGCCGGCGCAGAACGCGAGCGGCAACTTCGTGAAGGTGACGCAACGTATACCCGTGCGTGTCGAGGTCGACAATCCGCCCGCCGACTATCCGCTACGCCCCGGCATGAGCGTCGAGACATACGTCCGCGTGAAGTAAAAAGCCATGATGCGGAGCACCTACGAAAGCCCTGTCGTCGAGCACGGGTGGCGGCGGGTCATCATCAGCATTGCCGTGATTACGGCGACGCTGCTCGAAATCATCGACGTCACGATCGTCAACGTCTCGCTGCCGAACATCCAGGGTAACTTCGGCGTCGGCGTCGATCTCGGTGCCTGGGTCGTAACGGCCTACCTGATCGCCAACGTCGTCGTAATTCCGCTCAATCCATGGTTCGCCGCACGCTTCGGGCGGCGACAGTACTTCTTCGCTTCGATCGTTATCTTTACGATCGCGTCACTGATGTGCGGCTTCTCGAACAGTTTTGGCTCGCTCGTCTTCTGGCGCTTGATCCAAGGTCTCGGCGGCGGCGGTTTGATTTCGACCTCTCAGGCGATTCTGCGCGATACCTACGGAATCAAAGAGCAGGGGAAGGCACAAGGCGTTTTCGCACTGGGCGTCATCGTTGGGCCGGCGCTCGGCCCGGTGATCGGCGGCTGGATCACCGACAACTGGAACTGGCACTGGATTTTCTTTATCAACATCCCGGTCGGCATCACCGCGGCGACGCTGATCTGGAACTTCCTGCGCAATCCGACGCAACCTGAGCACCGCCGTCTCGACTGGATCGGGCTGATCCTTATGTGCGTCGGCTTGGGCTCGATGCAGTTCGTGCTCGAGAACGGGCAGCAGTACGACTGGTTCGACGACGCGCGCATCCGCTGGTTTACGTTCTTTTCGGTCGCCGGGCTCGTTTCGTTCGTGTGGTGGACGCTACGCTCGACGATTCCGATCGTCGATCTGCGGGTGCTGCGGATGCGCCAGGTCGCAGCCGGCAGCATCCTCGGCGCGGTGCTGGGCGTCAGTCTCTACGGCTCCATCATCGTTTTACCGCAGTATCTGATCAACTCGCTCGGTTTCACCGCCACGCTCTCCGGAGCGACCGTCATGATTCGCGCCGGAGCGGTGCTGCTCTTTACGCCGCTTACTGCAATCATCACGCAGCGCGGTCTCATCGATCCGCGGATCTCGGCGGCGATCGGCTTCATTCTGCTCGCGCTCTCCAACTGGATGCTTGGGAGCATCACCACGCCCGAGTCGGACTTCCACGCGCTCATCCTACCGCTGATCATCAGCGGCATCGGCCTCTCGCAGATCTTCGTGCCGCTCTCGGTCTCGGTCATCGGCAGCGTTCCCGATAAAGAGGTACCGGCCACGGCGGCTTTCTTCAACCTCTCACGCCAGATCGGAGGGAGCGTCGCGGCCGCGATCCTGATCACCCTGCTCGTGCGCGGCTTTACGATCCATCAAACCGAGCTCGCGAGCACGCAAACCCTCGATCGTCTACCGACCGCGCGGTACGTGCAGCTGCAAGGCGGCCTTCACAACGTCGCCTCGATGGATCGTCTGCGAATCCTGGTCTCGGCGCAATCGGCGGTGCAGTCGTACGCCGATACGTCACGCTGGGTCGCGGTAATTACGATCGGCCTCATGCCCTTGGTTTTCTTGCTGAGAAGGCCGCGCATCGGCGTGGCCATAGAGGAATGACAATGCTTAGAACTCGCACGCTTTCCGCGGGAATCGCGCTGGCCGCGCTCGTTGCGGCCGTCGTGCCGGTGCAGCGGATTTCCGCCGAGCCCGACGACGCGCTGCCGGCCCGCGCGACAATTCCCACCGCGATGCCGACCGTGGCGATGCCGGTCGTGCCGAGCGTCGCGCCCGGATACGCGGCGCCGCAGGTCGCGCCCAGCGCCGCGCTGATCGTGGGCGTTACCCAGTCACGATTCGTCAATATTTCGCTGCAGGATGCGATCGCGATGTCGTTGCTCAAGAACCCCAACCTCGCGGTGTCGGCCTCGAACGTTAAGGTCGCACGTTACCAGATAACGCAGGCGAAGGGTCAATACGACGTTCAGCTCCACTTGGAACCCTCGTCGAGTTACTCGGTAACGCCGCCGGAGAACCTCTTCGAAGCCGGCCCCGGCGACGTCGGCAGATACACGCCCGGACCCGTTTTCACGACTGGTCCCGGAGATGTGATTCAACATCAATCGACGTTTCAATACGGCCTCGGAGGTCAGACCGAAAATGGTACGCAGTATCAAGCCGGAATCCAGCAGCAGCGTACCTACAACAACACGATCTTTGACGGATATAACCCGTATTACCTGGCGACTCTGAATCTCGGCGTAACGCAGCCGCTGCTCAAGAATGCAGGGATGAACGCCGGCAAGCGGCTGCTCAAGCTCGCGTTTATCAACCAAGACGCTACCTCTGCTCAGGCGCTAGTCGACTCATCGAACACCATTTCGCAGGTCCAAAACGCCTATTGGAATTTGGTCGCGGCTTGGCGAAACGTTGCAATCCAAGAGGAGGCGCTGCACCAAGCGGTGCTGCAGCGAGAGAGTACGACGCGGCTCGCGAAGCGAGGGGCAGTTGCGTCGATCGCCGTCGTCGAGTCGCAGACGCAGGTGGCGACCTTTCAGGACAACGTCTTCGCTGCACTTCAGACGGTTTCGCTGCTTCAGAATCAGTTAAAGAGCCTGATCGTTGCCGATCCGGGCGATCCGATCTGGCAAGCAAACCTCGTGCCGTCTTCGGCGGTCGCCGAGCTTCCGACCCCGGGAGACCTTGCCGCGATCGAGGCCGAGGCGCGCGTCAATCGTCCCGAGTATCGCCAAGCGGAGGATAAACGGCTCCAAGCCGACCTCGACCGAGCGTTCGCGAAAAACCAAATGCTTCCGCAGGCGGACGTGCAGGCGCTCTACCTGAGTAACGGTTTCGCCGGGCTCCTTGCACCTACGCCGGCCTTCCTGCTGGGTATCTGCGCGGACCAGCTGCCGGGCGTAACGGCCTGTCCAACGCCGCCGGCGAACACTCAAGGTAAGATGGCTTTCGCCTATCACAATATGTGGGCGGGCTACTTTCCGACTTTCAACATCGCGTTGGTCGTGAATTATCCGATCCAAAACCGGTACGCACGTGGTCTGCAGGGCGCGGCTGCCGAGGAGACGCGGCAGGCGTCCCTGCTGCTGCAAGGCGTCGAGGAGCGAATCGGCGTCGAGGCGCGCAACGCACTGCAACGCTATCAGTCATCTCTGAGCCGTCTCTCCGCGGCGCGCAGCGCGCGCGAGTCTGCGGAAGCCGTATATGCAAGTGAGGTCCGCAAGTTCCACAATGGTGAGTCGACGACGTTCCTGGTCCTGCAGCGGCAGGTACAGTTGGCTCAAGCTCGGGGACTCGAACTCCGTGCTCAGACGGATCTTAACGAATCGGTTGCCGAGCTCCAGCGTGTCGAAGGAACCACATTCAAGATCAACGGTGTGAATCTTCAAACGCTCGGCACGCAAGCGCTGCCGCAGAACTAGGATCGCCATCGCGTGAGAGCTCCCAAGCTTCCCGTATTGGTGGCGGGCGTGGCGGTCTTCGTGGCCACACTCCCAGTAGTCCGTACGTCGGCACAGACGGCCGTACCGGCCGTTGCGCCCACGTATCGTGCTCCGGCAACGCAGCCGAGCGCCGAGATCGTCGGCGTCGCTGCGAAGCCGTTCGTTAGTATAACCCTGCAGGACGCCATTACGATGGCGATTTTGCAGAACCCGAACCTTGCCGTTTCGGCCTCGAACTACAAGATTGCACGGTACGTCATCGCCCAGACGAAAGGCGCTTTTGACGTTCAACTCCATCTCCAGCCTTCGTCGAACTTTTCGGATGAGCCGCCGGAGAACATCTTCTTCGCCGGGCCAGGCGGCTTCGGCTACTATCGATGCTTTTTCTTCGGAAGGACCTATACGTGCGGCACGAACGGTCCCGGAGACATTCTCCAGCACCAGTACAACTTTCAGGGCGGCGTCCAAGGGCAAACGGTCAACGGAATGTTGTGGAGCGCCGGCATCACGCGTACGCGAACCTACAATAACACCATTATCAACTCGTTTAATCCATACTATCAGTCCTCTCTCAATTTATCCGTGACGCAGCCGCTGCTTAAGGACCTCGGCATGAATGCGGCAAAGCGGGAGTTGAAGTTGTCGCTGATCAACGCCGACGCGTCTGCCGCGCAAACGCTCGTCGACACGTCGAACCTCATCAATCAAGTCGAGGACTCCTACTGGGATCTGGTGGCGGCTTGGCGTAACGTCGCCATTCAGGAAGAGGCGCTGCAGGAAGCGATCTTGCAAGAGCGCAGCGTCGTGCGTCTTGCGCGAAGAGGTGCTGCGGCCCCGATCGAAGCGACCGAGGTCCAAACGCAGGTCGCAAATTTTCAGGACGCCGTTTTCGCCTCCTTGCGTACCGTTTCCGACACGCAGAATCAACTCAAAGGCCTGATCGTAGCCAATCCAAAGGATCAGATCTGGAGCGCGAATCTGGTTCCGTCGTCGCCGGTTCAGCAGCTGCCATCGGCGGGAGAGCTTTCGCAGATTATTGCGCTCGGCGAACAGAACCGCCCGGAGATGCGCGCCGCGCAGGATCGCCGCCGGCAAGCCGATCTCGATCGCGCGTACGCAAAGAATCAAATGCTGCCCCAGGCGAATTTGTTCGTCCAACTGCAAAGCAACGGCTTTGCAGGCGTTCTGGCACCCGTTCCCAACTTCGAGGCAGAGTCGTGCAGCTTCATCCCGAATGACATGTGCCCGACGCCGCCGCCGGAGACACAAGGCAAGATGGGCAAGGCGACGGCCAATATGTGGGCGTTTCGTTACCCAGCCTTTAATCTTGCGTTGACGGTTAACTTTCCGCTTCAGAACGACTTTGCCCGGGGCTTGAAGCGGTCTGCGGAACAAGAGCAGCACCAGGCAGCGATCGGCATTCAAGGTGTGGAAGAACGCATTACGGTCGAGGCACGCAACGGGCTGCAAACCTACCAGTCGGCGCTCTCGCGCCTTTATGCGGCGCGGACGTCGCGAGAATCCGCCGAGTCGGTTTATGCCAGTGAGGTTCGCAAGTTCCATGCCGGGGAGTCGACGACGTTCCTCGTCCTGCAGCGGCAGACCGAACTCGCGCAAGCTCGCGGCCGGGAGCTGCAAGCACAGACCGATCTCAACAAGGCGGTCATCGAACTGCAGCGCGTTCAAGGGACGATTTTGGCGACCAACAACGTCGATCTTCAGACGATCGGAACGAAGGCGCTCGCCAGTGCCTCGCCCGTTCCGATGCCAAGTCCGAGCCCGAGCCCAACCTCGAAGGGCTGACCCGCTATCGCTTGGGGGAGCTCGAGATCATCCCCAGGCCCAGCACGAAGATGAAGCCGAGGATGAAGATCACGACGGCGATCGGGCCGGTATGGATGTACGCGCCGATCGACCACGCGACGACGAGCAGTCCGTAGAGCACGATCAGCAGAAACCGGAACGGCCACGGCACTTCTCTGGTCTGGGCGAAGACTTGCCAACAGACGGCGACGCCGCCGACGATGACGATCGGAACGACCATGTTCATCGGAAGCTCCGCCGGCGGCCGAAGAAGCTCGCCGCCCAGACGCCCAGGCTCAAGAAATCGCGCAGGGGGATCAGCAAAACGTCGTCGCGGCTCTTGACGCCCAGCGCGTGACGGGCGAGATAGTGCAGCGTGACGCGCAGCACGACGATTGCAGCGAGCAGCGGCAGACCGATCGCCGCGTTACGCGTGACCGCGAGGTAGATGATCGCCAGCGGCAGCCCGTAGGCGAGAAACGAGAAGAGATAACCGGCGGGCGCGATCTCGAAGCCGTTGCGCGCCCAGCGCAGCTCGTGCGAGAAGAGCTCGACTAGTCTGGTCTCCGGGATCGTCGTGGCGACGACGTATCGCGAAAGCTCGACAGCACGCCCTTGCTTCGTCACCAATTGGCCCAGCTCGTGATCGTCGGCAAACGTGTGCCCGAGGGCCGCTAGGCCGCCGAACGCTTCGAGTACGCTGCGGCGGACCGCCATCGTCGCGCCCAAGCAGAAGCGCAGCTCCCCGATCGCCAGTGCCACGAGCACCGACGGAGCGAAGCCGTCGTCGATTCCAAGCGCTCCCAGCCGCGAGACGATCGTATCGCTCGGGCTCCCCGAGTAGAGGCAGGTGACCGCCCCCACCTTCGCGCTTTCGAACGATGAAGCCAGCGCGCGTAAATAGTCGTGCCCGACGCGTATATCGCTGTCGGCGATGACGATGACGTCGCTGCGTGCGGCAACGCCCGGCTTCGCAATATTTGCGATTTTGGGATTCATCAAATCGGCGTTCTCACCGAGCGCGATTTGCGCGTGGCAGTTTGGGAATTCGCGCATGATGCGCTCCACGACCTCCAACGCGGGGTCATTCTCCGCGTGCAGGCAGAAGACGACCTCGTAAAATCCCGGATAGTCCTGATCGCAGAACGAGGCCAGGTTCTCGTGCAGGTCCGGCTCGAGCCCGGCGATCGGCTTCAGAATCGTGAAAGTCGGAAGAAATTCACAGGAAAACGTTAACGGGCGCCGCGCGAACGCGACCAGGCGGCGGCACGCGGTTGCGAGGTAGATCGCCGCGATTCCGGTTGCCGGCAAAAAGATGAAGCCTAGCACGCCAGCTCGCCGTAGGTGACGCTCTCGATTGCGCCGCGCTCGATCGCCGAACGTACGGCCGGGCTCTGGAGCGCCGCAAGCTCCCCCGACCAGTGGAAGCTTTCCGTTCCCGCATCGGCGCCGGCAAACGCCCCGACCGCCGGGTGGAAGAAGATCTCGGTGACGCCGTCGGGCAGCTCGCGCAGGATCTGCAAGACCCGCTCTTCGGTCAGCCCGCCGGCCTCGGTCACGCCGAAGGCGTAATCGTTACAGATAAGGCCGGCGCGCGCGGCCTTCGCCCGCATCAGCGCCAGCCACGGGGCGATGCTGCGCGTGCGGCCGCCCGGCTCGCGCGGAATGCGGACCGCGCGCAGACCGTATTCACGGCCGATGCGGACGATCAGACCGAATATCGTCGGGTGAACGTGCATGTGCGATTGCGCGTCGGCGTGGTCGAGCGCGAGGCCCGTCTGCGCGAACCGTTCGAACTGCGCGCGAATCTCTGCCGAAAGCTGCGCGCGTATTCCGGGACGAAAGAAAAAACGAACTCCGGCCTTGACCAGGTCGGTTTGAAAGTCGCCGCGCTCGTCGACGAGATCGGGTATTTTGCTCGCCGGCAAGACCGGGCGGCCGTGGACGAGGACGACGTGAAGGCCCACTGCAAGGCGCGGCATCGTGCGGGCGCGCTCGATGGCGTCGACGCTGGCCGGCGCGCCGACCATCAGGCTCGCGGCCCGCAGGACGCCGTTGCGATGCGCGCGCTCCACCGCTTCATTGACCTCCGGCGCGGCTCCGAAATCGTCGGCCGTGAGGATCACCCGCTTCAAATATGAAGCAGGCTCGCGGCGGCCTCGTCGACCAGCCACGTCAACCCGCCCGAGGCGGGCGAGACGATCTGCGCGGGATATTTGATCGGGTCGCGCGGCCCTTCGTAAACGGCCGCCAGCACCGGCGCTTTGGCGATACCCTCGACCGCAAAAACGACCCGCTGCGCTGCGTTGATGACGGCCGGCGTGACCGTGACGCGCCACATCTGCTGTGCTTGGGCGTAGACCGCACGCACGAGCGCTCCGTCGTCGAGGTCGGGGTCCGATCCCGGAAAGAGCGAGGCGGTGTGTCCGTCCTCACCGAGTCCCAGCAGTATGAGGTCGAGCTGCGGGGCGCTCCCGAAATTGGCGCGCAGCGTGGAGGCGTACTCGTTGGCGGCCAGCCCCGGGTCGATCTCACCGCGGATGCGGTGAACGTTGCCGTGCGGAATCGGCACCGCGTCGAGGAACGCGCGTTCCGCCATCCGGTAGTTCGAGCGTTCGTCGTCCGGCGGCACGCAGCGTTCGTCGCCGAAGTAAACGGAGACCCTGTCCCAGGGTACGGCCTTGCACAGGGCGTTGCCTGCGAGCAGCTCGTACGCAGCCTTGGGCGTGCTGCCGCCGGAGAGTGCGATAAGAAACCCGCCACGATTAGCGACGGCCGTGTTTGCGCTTGTAACGATGAGATTTGCCAGCGTCTGCGCGAGATCGGCGCTATCGGCGCAGACTTGAAGATCGCCTCGTTCGCTCATGCCTGCGGGCTTCGACGCGCGAGGATTTCACCCGCTGCTGCAAGCGCGTCTTGGAAGACACGATCGTTATGCCCCCAGAGAATCGCGCGCTCCACGAGGGCCGCGATTCCCGGATTGTTGACGGCACGGTAACGCGGTTGTCCCCCGTGCCCGCTGACGCTCAGCGAGATCGTCTCGCCCCGCGGGTCGACCTCCGCGACAAAAGTCGCACGTTGCGCGGTAAGCGCGACGCGCTGAATTCGGCGCGGCTCGCCTTGACGCACGATCGCGAACTCGATGCGATTTCCGGCCTCGTCGATCAGACCGCCGCGGTTCTCCGGCCGCCACCGCAAACGGCTTGCCAGCCAGCCCAGCAGATAGAAACCTTCTGGATCCGAGCCGCATGCGATCTCGACGCGCCGCACCTCCGCCAACTCCTCGACGCGGCCGTCGAAAAAGATCGCGACGCTCTCTTGCCACGGCGCGAGCCGCAAGTAGGCGATGTCGGCGAGCGCGAGTTCGGGGTGCCGCTGCGAGTACGCGGCCAGCTCGCCCAACGACTCTCCGCCTTCGTGCACGAGCGAACTGTTGTAGACGATGGTCTGCGCCTCGGGTGAAAGTTCGCAGAAGCGGTCGTCGTCGCCGATGCCCGGAGCGATCCACAGCAAGATGACCGGCGCCTCTTGCAGCCGCAACGCGGCAACCGCCGAGCGGACCACCTCTGCGTCCGCCGACTTGACGCCCAGCTCGATCCAGTCTCCGTGCTCCACGCGCTGCACCGTCTGCGCCGCGGCTGCGTCGAGCACGATGACGCGCGACGGATGCTTCGACGCGAGCGCGTGAATGCGGTCGCGCGCTAACGAGCCGATCGTCGCGTCTTCAAAGAAGACGACGATCGTCATCGTGGCTGCGCTGGCTTCGTTGCCGCGCTCGCGGTGAAGCTGCGTGAGTTCGTCGAGGATCGTCTGGACGGCCAGCGTCACAGCCGGCGCCAATCCCCGAACAGCTCGTGCGCGCTGGGCGGTCCTTGGCTGCCGGCCGCGTAGTTCGGAAACGAGAAGTCTTTGGTGTTGTGCCAGACGTCGAGGATCGGGGTAACGATCTCCCAAGCGCGCTCGACGGCATCCCAGCGCGTGAAAAGCGTTTGGTCGCCCTGGATTGCGTCGCCGATGAGCCGCTCGTACGCGGGCGGCGACTCCACGCCAAAGCCGGTGCCATAACTGAAATCCATGTAGACGCTGCGGATGTGTTCCTTCGGCCCCGGAACCTTCGCCTCGAAACGCATCGAGATGCCTTCGTCCGGTTCGATTTTGATGACCAGCACGTTCGGTTCGATGTGGTCGGTCGACTCGCCGTAAAAACGATGCGGAATCGGGCGGAACGTGACGGCGATCTCGGCGACTTTGCGCGGCAAGCGTTTGCCGGAGCGCAGATAGAACGGCACGCCCGCCCAGCGCCAGTTCTCGACGAAGAGCTTCACCGCCGCGAACGTGTCCGTATTGGAGTCGGGGGAAACGTCGGATTCTTGCCGGTAGCCCTTGACGGGCACCCCGTCGATCGCGCCGGGGCCGTACTGGCCGCGTGCCGAGACCGACCAAACGTCCTTGTGCGCCGGCGGCTGAATTGCCGAGAGCACCTTATACTTTTCGTTGCGGATGTCGTCGGCGTGCGCGCTGATCGGCGGCTCCATCGCGACGAGGGCCAACAGGTTGATGACGTGATTTTGAATCATGTCGCGCAGCGCGCCGGCGCTCTCGTAGTAGCCGCCGCGCTGTTCCACCCCGAGTGACTCGGCCGACGTGATCTGCACGTTTGCTACGTAGTTTCGGTTCCAGATCGGTTCGAAGATCGTGTTCGCGAAGCGCAGTGCGATGATGTCCTGCACCGGCTCCTTGCCGAGATAGTGGTCGATGCGGTAAATCTCGTTCTCGGGAAAGACCGACTCGATTGCCTTCTGCAGTCTCCGCGCCGATTCGAGGTCCGTGCCGAACGGCTTCTCGACGACGACGCGCGTCCAGCCGACATCGTTCTTGTCGAGGCCGGCCTCTTTAAGGTGCTTGATGATCTCGGGAAAGACCGGCGGCGGCGTCGCAAGATAGAACAGGTGGTTGCCCGCCGTCGCGAAGTCTTTGTCGTTCTGGGCGAGGCGCTCCTTGAGTATGACGAAATGGCGCTTGTCGTTGAAATCGGCAGTGACGTAGCCGATCCGTTTGGCGAAGTCATCCCAGATCGGGCCCTGCGGCTTCTGGCCCTCGGGCATGAACTCGTCGAGCTGCTCTTTACAGTATTGCCGGAAGCCGTCGTCGTCGTACGGGGTTCGCGCAAAACCGAGCAGCGCGAAATCGCTGGGCAGCGTGCCGCCCAGCCGCATCGCGTAGACGGCCGGCAGCAGCATGCGCTTGAACAGATCGCCGCTCGCGCCGAAAAAGACGGCGGTGCATGGGTTGGTAATCCGCTCGTCCGGCAATCCGGCGCGTAAGGGATTGGCCGCGGCACCGTCGACGGTAACCGGCGCGGTTACGGCGATATCGTCGGGCATAACCCTAGACGCGCGCCGCTAGGGCTTCGTCCGCCGCCGCGACGAGGGCGCGCAGCGCGGGCTCGACCGTGCCCTTGAGATGCACCCGCACGCCGCGCCGGTTGCGCTTGTCCAGCGACATCCAGTCGCCGAGTGCTTGCGCGGCGAGCAGCGTCCGGAAGCCGACTTTCATTCCCGGGATCGCCGGATCGTCGGGATCGTCGGCCGTGATCTGCAGCACGACGCACGTATCCGGACCGCCTTTGTGGAGTTGTCCGGTCGAATGGAGGAAGCGTGGGCCGAATCCGACCGTCGTTGCGACGTGCGCGGCATTACGAATCTTCAGCCGAAGCTCTTGCAGCAGTTCGGCGTGGGT
Organism: Candidatus Cybelea sp.; assembly: GCA_036489315.1. Taxonomy (NCBI): domain Bacteria; kingdom Bacillati; phylum Vulcanimicrobiota; class Vulcanimicrobiia; order Vulcanimicrobiales; family Vulcanimicrobiaceae; genus Candidatus Cybelea; species Candidatus Cybelea sp. The sequence continues at coordinate 7,264 of DASXFZ010000055.1, read as the reverse complement.
CGCGTTGCGCGCGATGTACGCGGTGATTGCGTTGTAGTCGTGCGGGCGAAGCTGCGCAAAGAGCTCGGCCAGCGCCTGCGTGGGGTTTTGCGCCGAGATCGATGTGCTGCCGGAGAGATAGGTGATGTCGAAGTTTTCGCCTTCGACGTTTGGCTTCGGCTCTTCGAACTTGCCGTTGCGCGCGTACTCTTCTAAGAGCGCGACGGTGTTATCTTTCGACTCCTGGACGTTGGGCTGGTCGAATGCGTTGATCTCCAGAATGACGCCCGCGGCGGCAACGGCGATCTCCCATAGGTAGAACTGTTCGCCGACGTCGTACGGGTCGTTCATCGCCAAGCGAACGACGGGGTGCCCCGCGGCTTCGAGCGCCTTGAGTTTTCCCTCGGTATCGGGATCCGGGTCGGGGAGGTTCGAGCCGACGTAGGCGAAGACACGATCGTCGGAGTAGACGGAGGGCTCGCCCAGCGGCTCGCCTTCGATGGGCACGATTCCGCGCCCGAGTTTCCCGGTCGATTCCGCGACCAGCTGTTCGGCCCACGCTCCGAAGGCCTTCACCGCCGGGTGCGTGACGATCGTCAGCTTGTCGCGTCCGTTCTTAGCCGCTCCGCCGATGCTCGCGCCGAAGCGCACGCCCGGTGCGCTGTGCGGCTCGACCGTGCGATCGTCGGCGTGCATCGCGCCGAGCGCCCGATCGAGCAGCAGGTTGATGTTGAATCCGGCGATCGCCGACGGCGCGATGCCGACGAACGAGAGCGCCGAGTAGCGGCCGCCAATGTTCGGATCGTTCTCGAAATCGGCGCGGAAGCCGACCTCGCGCGCCTCCTTGTCGAGCGTCGTACCGGGATCGGTGATCGCCGCGAAGTTGCGCCCGGCCGAACTCGCCCCGACCTGCTTTGCCACCTTGTCGTGGAAGTAGGCGTAGAAGGCGTTGGGCTCGGTCGTCGTGCCGCTTTTGCTCGAAATGATGAAGAGCGTCCGCGCGAGCGGGATCTTCTCTTCGAGCTCTTTGATCTGCTGCGGGCAGGTCGAGTCGAGCACGTAGAGCTTCGGGGACCCTGGGGTATCTCCGAACGTATCGGCGAGGATATCCGGCGCGAGCGAGCTCCCGCCCATGCCGCAGACGACTGCGGCGTCGAACTGATCCTTGCTGTCGCGCGCGAACTTGCGCAGCCCCGGAACCTCCTCGAGCATGTGCTGCTGGATATCCAGCCATCCAAGCGACTTTTTGATGACGGCGACGTCTTCCGGCTTCGACGACCACAGCGTCGCGTCGTGTGCCCAGAGGCGCTTCAGGTAGTCGGCCGAAGCGAGCCGGTCGATGGCTGCATCGTAGCTCGCCGCAGACGGGCCCATCGCGATCATCACGCGCTGCGCGCCGCCCGACTCCAGCAGCTTCTGTTTGTAGACGATCGCACCGATCAGCGCCGCGAACGAGTCTGAGAAGAGCGTAACGCCCTCGACCTGCAAATCGTGGGTGACCTCGAAGAGCGAGATCTTCGCGTCTTGCAGCGCTCGCATCACGTCGCGCGCGCCCGCGAGGTCGCTCTCGACGGTATCGGCGACGATCGTGCCGTGATCGAGCAGCGCGTCGAGGGTCGCCGGCGGCATCGTGTTCACCGTCTCGGGACCGACGACGCTCTCGACGTACATTAGGTCCGGATAGTGCGGGTTTTTCGTCGAGGTCGAAGCCCAAAGCGGGCGCTGCGCCGCCGCGCCTTTGGCGCGCAGCGGGGCGAATTCCTCACCAGAAAAGATCTCTTTGAATTGCTGATAGGTGAGCTTCAGGTTCGCAATACCGGTCTTTCCGAGCAGGTTGTCGAGCTTTTCGCCCTTGGCGATCCTGTCTTGCAGCAGCTTGTCGACGGCGGTATCGATCCGGCTGACAAAGACCGAGTTGACGGAACGGATGCGGTCGACGGGCTTCCCCTCGATCGCGCGGCGCTGCAGCCCCTTCACGTAGGCCATCGCCGCTTTTTCGTACATCTCGATCGAGAAGATCAGCGTTACGTTGATGTTGTACCCGCGATAGATCGACTCTTCGATCGCCGGGATACCGGCGCGCGTGCCGGGGATCTTGATCATGACGTTGGGCCGGTCGACGCGGTTCCAGAGCTCTTCGACCATGGCGATCGTGCCGGCCGTGTCGTTGGCCAGCAGCGGTGAGACCTCGAGGCTAACGAAGCCGTCGTTGCCGCCCGACGATTCGTGCACGCCGGAGAAGGCGTCGCAGGCGGCTTGAATATCTTGGATCGCGAGATCCCAGAAGAGGGCGTCGGCATTCTTCTCCGAGCCGATCAGCGCAGCGAGCTGCTCGTCGTAATCGTTGCCGGCGCCGATCGCTTTTTCAAAGATCGTCGGGTTGCTCGTCATTCCGCGCAGTCCCTGATCGATGAGACGCTTGAGCTCGCCCGATGCGAACATGCTTCGGCGAAGGTTGTCGAGCCAGACGCTTTGCCCGTCGTCGAGCAGTTGCTGGATTTGGTTCTTCATCGGTCTCTCCTAACGGGCGGCGAATGCAAAATGTTCGAGGGCGACGTTCGCAAGATTCTCGGGTGTAAATCCGTATGCTTTGGCGATCTCAGCCATCGGCGCCGACGCGCCGAAGCGGTCGATGCCGAAGGCGTAGCCGCGGTCTCCCACATACTTTGACCACCCCAGCGTCGCCGCGGCTTCAACCGAGATCCGGGCGTCGACCGACGGCGGCAGTACGCTGTCGCGATAGGCCTGCGGCTGGGCGTCGAAGAGCTCCCAGCACGGCATCGAAACCACGCGGGTTCGGACGCCCTTCCCTTCGAGAATCTTCTTCGCGTCCATGGCAAGCGAGACTTCCGAGCCCGTCGCGATCTCAATCAGGTCCGGTTTGCCGCCCAGCGCGTCGGAAAGCACGTAGGCGCCGCGGCTGACCGCGGCGTCGCGCTCGCCGAGGAACGGCACCTTCTGGCGGGTTAATACGAGCACCCAGGGAGCACCCTTGCGTGCAAGCGCGAGCTTCCAGGCCTCGAGGGTCTCGAGCGAGTCGGCCGGCCGTACGACGTAGCAGTTGGGGGTCGCCCGCAGTGTGGCAAGTTGTTCGATCGGCTCGTGCGTCGGGCCGTCCTCGCCGAGAAAGACGGAATCGTGGGTAAAGACGTAGATCGTGTGAATGCCGGTAATGCAGCCCAACCGCAACGCCGGCTTCAAGTAGTCCACGAAGTTGAAGAACGTCGCCGCAAACGGCAGCAGTCCCCCATGAAGCGCGATGCCGTTGCTGGCCGCAGCCATGACGTGCTCGCGCACGCCGTAGTGAATGTTACGCCCGGCGTAGTTGCCCGGCTCGAAGTCGCCGCAGTTCTTGAGATAGGTCTTCGTCGACGGGTCGAGGTCAGCCGAACCTCCGACGAGTTCCGGAACGCTGAGGGCGACGGCGTTCATCACCGTACCGCCGGCGTCGCGCGTCGCGACGGCGCCGTTTTCGGCGTTGAACGTCGGCCAGGGCAGATCGGCCGGGAGGTCGCCACGCAATGCGCGCTCGAGCTGTTGACCCAGATCGGTGTTGGCGGTCTTCCAGGCATCGAACGTCACCCGCCACCGGGCTTCCAGCTCGTCGCCCTTGGCGCCGGTCTCACGGAAAAACTTCAACACGTCGTCGGGAACGTAGAAGTCCGGCTCGAGCGGCCAGCCCAGTTCCTCCTTTGATTTGCGAACGTTTTCGGGGCCGAGGGCCTCGCCGTGCGCCAGGTAGTTATCTTGGCGCGGGGAGCCGTAGCCGATATGGGTGCGCACCGCGATAAACGACGGCCGATCGGTGACGTTCTTGGCAACCGTGATCGCCTGGTCGATCGTCGCGACGTCGTTGCCCTTGTCGATGCCGACGATCTGCGTGTGCCAGCCGCTCGCGTCGAAGCGCGCGAGCGAATCGTCGGTGAGCGTGATGTCGGTAGGGCCGGCGAGCGAGACGTGGTTGTCGTCGTAGAAGACGATCAGCTTGCCGAGTTTGAGATGGCCGGCGAGCGAGACCGCTTCTTGGCTGATGCCCTCCATCAGGTCGCCGTCGCCGCAGATGCAGTACGTAAAGTGGTCGACGATGGCTTGATCGTCCCGGTTGTAGACGGCGCCCATGTGCGCTTCTGCGATCGCCATGCCGACCGCGTCGCCGAGGCCCTGACCCAACGGCCCGGTCGTCGCTTCGACGCCGGGAGTTCGTTCGGCTTCGGGATGCCCCGGCGTCTTGCTGCCGAGCTGGCGGAAGTGCTTGATGTCGTCGAGCGTCAGGTCGTAGCCGGTGAGGTACAGCAGCGCGTAGAGCAGCATCGAGCCGTGACCGGCGGAGAGTACGAAGCGGTCGCGATTGAGCCAGTGCGGGTCTTTCGGATTGAAATGCAGATGGCGCGTCCAGAGCGTATACGCCATCGCCGCGGCTCCCATCGGCATGCCCGGGTGGCCGGAGTTTGCTTTCTGTACGGCGTCAACGGCCAGAAAGCGGATGGTGTTGATTCGTTGCTCGTCGGCGGGCGAGTTCGGCACGAAATCTCCTTTCCCACGGTGGGGCTATGATAATGCGCGGCGGGGGCGCGCTTCCCTGGTGCCGTAGCACCGTCGGGTGACGACCGACGAACTCCAATCGCGGATCGAGGCGCTGGCGCGCGGGGACGGCGACGTGCGCGGCCGCGAGGGGCGCGCCGTCGATCGGGTCATCGAGTTGCTCGACGAGGGCGAGCTGCGCGTCGCCGAGCCGCGTGACGGCGATTGGGTAACGCACGCATGGCTTAAGCGAGCAATTCTGCTCTACTTTGCTCGACGGGGGGTGGAGTGGATCGGCAATCGCGATCGGGATGCGCTCATCTACTACGATAAGCTTCCCGTCAAACGGAATTATAAGCGGCTCGGGGTGCGCTGCGTTCCCCCGGGGGTCGCGCGCTACGGCAGCTTTCTCGGACGCAGCGTGATCTTGATGCCGGGCTACGTCAACATCGGCGCGTACGTCGACGCCGGCAGCATGATCGACACCTGGGCGACGGTCGGATCGTGCGCGCAGATCGGCAAGCGGGTACACCTCTCGGGCGGTGTGGGAATCGGCGGCGTGCTCGAGCCGCCCCAAGCCGCCCCGGTGATCGTCGAGGACGGTGCCTTCATCGGCTCGCGCTGCGTCGTGGTCGAAGGCGTGCGCGTGGAGCGCGAGGCGGTCCTCGGCGCCGGCGTCGTGCTGACGGCCAGCACGCCGATCGTCGACGTGCGTCAACCCGAGCCGGTTCGCAGCAAGGGAGTCGTTCCCGCACGCGCCGTCATGATTCCCGGGACGCTCCCAAAGCAGTTTCCCGCCGGTGAGTACGGGACGCCCTGCGCGCTGATCGTCGGGACGCGCAACGAATCGACCGATTTGAAAACCTCGCTTAACGCAGCGCTGCGCGAGTACGAGCTCGCCGTCTGAGGATAGGCTGTGAACCCGCGCGTCGCTGAAATTTCCGCCTCGCTCATTCGCGAGATTGCCGCGAAGAAGCGGACGAGCTCGATCGATCTCGGCTTAGGCGAGCCCACGATCATGCCGAGGATGGATCACTTTCACCTGGCGATCGACCGCGTCCGGGAAGCGGGCGTGAAGTACACGCCCAACGCCGGCGATCCCGCCTTGCGCGAAGCGATCGCGCGGCACTACGCGTATCCGGAGATGGACCGTCGCGAAAACGTCTGCGTCACGATCGGCTCCCAAGAGGCGATGTACGCAACGCTGAAGACGCTCCTCGACCCGAGCCGTGACGAGCTGCTCGTCGTCGGGCCGGCCTTCCCGTCCTACGTGAAGATGGCGACGCTCGAAGGCGTGCCCGTTCGCACGGCGACGCTGCGCGAGGATGAAGATTTTGCGTTCGATCCGGAGGCGATCTTCGCCGCGGTCGGCGAGCGCACGCGGGCAATCGTGATCTGCTCCCCCTGCAATCCAACGGCGCGCCTCATCTCGGGCCGGTCGGCGAAGGCGTTGAGCGCCCGGCTCGAGCGCAGCGGGATCTGGCTGATCCACGACGAGATCTACCGCGAACAGATCTTCGTCGAGAACGCCGCGGACCTCGCACAGATCTACCCCCAGACGATCGTCGTGAACTCGTTGAGCAAGAGTAATTCGATGACGGGCCTGCGCTTGGGGTGGATCCTCGGACCGGCCGATTTTATCGAAGCCGCGACCAAAGTTCACGCGTGGCTGGCCTCGTGTGCAGACACGTTCTCACAGTACGTTGCGCTCGACGTCTTTTCGGCGCGCGGCAATCTCTCCGAGTTCACGCCGTGGTACCGCGAGCAGCGCGACCGGGTCGTTGCGGCACTCCAAGAGAGCGGTCTGCGTTTCATCGAGCCGGAGGGGAGCTTTTACGCGTGCGTTCGCCTTCCCGGAGACACGTCGTCGCTCGAGGCTGCAAACGAGCTCATCGAGCGTTTCGACGTTGTGACGATTCCCGGGATCGCCTTCGGTAAAGAGATGGAGAGCTGGCTGCGCCTGAGCTGGGTTTCACCGATCGAGCGCGTGCGCGACGGGATCGGGCGAATCGCGGAGTACTGCGCGCAGCGAGCCCCGGCCGGGTAGCGGCGCGAACCTAGGTCTCGTCGCGGACGTGACGCTTCGCGGCGTCGATCTCCGCTTGCGTGCGGTGCTTGGTTTCGTTGAGTACCGAGCCCGCTTTCTCCGAAGGCGTCATCTCGTTACCGAGAGTTTCACGTTTCGATTTTTCGACGTCGGCAACCGAGCGATGCCGCGCTTCGTGCGTTGCGTCGCGTACGTCGTCGACGACGTGCTTAACGGCGTCTGCCGCTTTATCAACCGTGTCTTTGCTCATCCTACGCCTATACCCGCGCTCAACGCGCGTTAATCGAGCGCACGCTTTCGCGAGGCCGGCCGTGGGACGTTAACGCGTCGCGTGCGGAGTTACGGTCCGATCCAAACGGTCTGGACGTTGACGAACTCGTGGATTCCGAAAGCGGAGAGCTCGCGGCCGTAGCCGCTCTTTTTGATGCCGCCGAACGGCAGGCGAGGATCGCTTGTTACCATCCCGTTGATGAAGACGCTGCCCGCTTCCATCCGGGCGGCGAGCTGCTCGGCGAGTGCGACGTCGCGCGACCAGATGTTCGCGCCCAACCCAAAGCGCGAGTCGTTTGCCAGCGAGATCGCGCGCTCGCGGCCGCTCGCGCGAATCACGGCGGCCGCCGGCCCGAAGACCTCTTCCTCGAACATCGCCATTCCGGGCTCGACGTCCGAAACGACGGTCGGTTCGTAGAAAAAGCCGCGCCGCTCAACAAACTTGCC